>JAOUPW010000079.1 GCA_029879665.1 Rhodospirillales bacterium
TACCGCCAGGGAGGTGTCGAACACGAATCCTACGGAAGCGACCAGGTTATATTTACCCATATCCATTTCACCGACTCCGGGAGGGGCCGACGGATGAACCAGCACCGGAAGGCCCTGCTTGTCGATGGCGTCCCAGACAGGGGCAAGGCTTTTATCGGTAAGCGACATGCCGCGGACATTGGCGGTTACGAAAACGCCGACGGCGCCATTGCCACATGCCCGGGTCAGTTCCTGAATCGCGAGATCGGGGTATTGCCAAGGCAGCGACGCGAACCAGCGGATACGGTCCGGCCTAGCCCGTTGCTGGGCGGCCATGTCGTCGTTCATCATGCGCGCAACATCAAGGCTAATCTCGGCGCCGCCCCAATAGACGCTGGGGCAGGTCAGCGAAACGATGGCGATGTCGACCCCGGCGGCATCCATGTTCTTGATGCGTAGGCCGTAGTCAAACATCCCTTCCGTCAGGGTCATGAAGGGGGCGCCGTCCATGAAAATGACCTCCTGGTCCCGGAAGTCCCCGACGGTATAATGGGGCCCGCCGTGCTCACGGATTCGGCGCAACCAATCGTCATTCAGCATGTGCGTATGAACATCAACAACAGGCATGTTTAGGTTTCCCTTTGCTTCGGTAAGGTGTGCTATCCCGAATACTATTGCCTATCGAGGTATTATTGCGATACTTTACTGAAGGAATAAGGAATAAATAATGCTCCTGATTTTTCTGTGCCGTCTTGGTTCGGGAAATCAATACAAACTATATCCGGAGCACGAACCACTACAGGGAGAGTCATGATGAGAAAATTTATCTTCTGTGCGTCGTTGGCGTCGGCAATTGCCTTTAGTGCGGCCGCTTCCGCGCAGACTGTGGGCATTGCGGCGTCGAAAAAAGGGTCTATTTACGACCGTTCCGCCACCGCTATCGCCAAAGTCGCCACCAATAAGGGCGGCCTGAATGCCACCATTCGAAATTTCGACAGTCCCAACGTTTATATCCCTGCCATCAACAAGGGGCAGGTGGATTTCGGTCTTGCCAACCGACATGAAGTAACCATCGCCGTAGAAGGCAAGGAACATTTCGAGGGCCGGAAGCATACCAACCTGCGTGCGGTTGCGATCATGTATCCCTTAAGGTCAGTCTTTTTCGTAAAAAAAGATTCCGACATCAAAACCATCCGGGATCTTAAGGGCAAAACCATGCCGGGGGGGTATGTGGCACACAAGGTCATCCTGATGTTGATGGATGCCGTGCTTGCCACCGAAGGCATGACGCAAAAGGATTTCGGCAGTCAGGTTCCGGTGCCAAACGTGGTCGCCGGCGGCAACGCCTTTATCGCGGGTAAGACCGACGGCTTCCTGTTTGCCATCGGCGGACCAAAAACCCGAGAAGCAAACGCCAAACACGGCATCAGGGCGTTGTTGATGGAAAACACGCCGGAAAACCTAGCCGCTATCCGTAAGTTTATGCCGACGTCCTACCTGCGTCTGGAAAAACCCGGCAAGGCAAGCCCCGGTGTGGTCGCTCCCGGATATTCCATGGCCTACGACGCATTGGTCTTCGGTCACAAGGGTACCAGCGACGAAGCTGCCTACAAGCTGGCCAAGGCCATGCATGACAACAAAGCAGACATGGCCAAGGCTTTCCCGGTTCTGAACATGTTCAACCAGAAAAGCATGGTTAAGGATTTCGGACCGGTTCAATGGCATCCCGGTGCCATCAAGTTCTACAAGGAAAAAGGGCTTTGGCCGCCTAAGCAATAGGTCCGCGCTGGTCTGAATCGTGCAAGAGCATTTAGAAGACACCCCCGGAACAGAACCACAGTGGTTTCGTTCCGGGGTTACGTTTATGGCGGTGGGGATCACTGTCATTTCGCTGGCGTGGGGACTGGAATTCTATCAGTGGCTGGGTCTCAACCTTTACCCGGCGCAGATCGTATCGGCTATTCTCGGTCTGACCATGGCGCTTACGTTTCTGACCTTTCCTGCGCGCCGCAAGGGGCCCCGGGGAAAAGTTCCCTGGTACGATTATCTCGCGGCCTTGGTGGCCTTCGTCGCCGGCGGTTATCTGGCAGTGCGTTATCCCGAACTCGCCGATATGACCATGGAAACCCCCTGGGATTCGGTGACCGTCGGTCTCATTATCGTACCGATGACCCTGGAAGCTCTCCGGCGCGCCACCGGCTACGCCCTGCCGATCATCGTCTCCTTATTCGTTCTTTATGGTCTTTTCGGCCATCTGATTCCCGGACAATTTGCGGCCCAGAAATCCGAGTGGGATTTTTTCGTTGGCTTCCTTGCCCTTGACGGAAGCGCGCTTATGGGCGGTCCAATTCTAGTCGCCTGCACCATTGTCGTCGCCTTTATCTTTTTTGGTAACCTGCTCAACGTGACGCAAGGCTCCCAATTTTTCACCGAACTGGCGCAGGTGTTGATGGGCCGGTTTCGCGGCGGTTCCGCCAAGATCGCGGTCGTGGCTTCCGCTCTGTTCGGCTCCATTTCCGGCAGTGCCGTTGCCAACGTGGTGGCGACCGGCGTCGTTACCATCCCGATGATCAAGAAGGGTGGTTATCCCGCGCACAAGGCCGCCGCCATCGAAGCCGCGGCCTCCACCGGCGGACAGCTGTTGCCTCCGGTTATGGGGGCTGCAGCTTTCCTGATGGCGGACTTTTTGGAAATGGAATACGCCGACATCGTCATTGCGGCGTTGGTTCCCGGGCTTCTTTATTATCTCGCGTTGTTTTTTCAGGCCGATCTTGAAGCCGCGCGCGAGGGATTAGCTCGGCTCAAACCAGCAGAAATTCCACGCGCCCGCGTTCTTGTCGGCGGCTGGTTTTTCGCCGTACCTTTCATTTTGCTGATTTTAGGTCTGTTCGTTTATAACATGTTGCCACAGAAGGCGGCCATTCTTTCCAGCGCCGTCCTACTTGCGTTTTCCCTGGTTTTCGGTTTCCGGGGATTTCGTCCGGGCATAAAAGCCATTTTCGAAACTTTCCGCAGAACCGGAATGGCGGTGGTTGATCTGATTTTGATTTGCGCCGGCGCCGGCATGGTCATCGGCGTGCTATCTAATTCAGGCCTGGGGTTCACATTTACCAATGTTTTGGTGCAACTCGGTTCGGGCAACCTGCCCCTGTTGCTTGTGCTGGCGGCGGGAGTGTGCATCGTTCTCGGCATGGGGCTGCCGACTCTTGGCGTTTATGTCCTGTTGGCGGCGCTGGTGGCGCCGGGGTTGGTCGAGGTCGGGGTCGAGCCCATCGCCGCTCATCTTTACGTCATGTATTTCGGCATGATGTCCATGCTGACGCCGCCGGTCGCCATTGCCGCCTTCGCCGCCGCCGGCATTGCCAATTCCGATCCCATGCGCACCGCCCTCGCGTCGGTAAAATTCGGCTGGCTCGCCTACGTGATTCCATTCTTGTTCGTGCTGTCGCCGACTCTGATCCTGATCGGCGATGTATCTGCCGTTGTGATATCCGTGACGACCGCGATCCTTGGCGTGTGGCTGGTCTCCATCGGCTTCGCGGGGTACTTCCTGCGTCCGATCAAGCTGGGGCTGAAGGCCATTTTTGTGATGTTGGGAATTATGGCGCTGCTGCCGGTCGGTGCTTTTGACGGTTCTTCTTACATCGCCGCGATTGGCTGTGTTGTCGGCCTCGCGCTGGTCGGTTATGAGGTTATCGTTTCACGGCGCGCCAGTGGCGGCAGCGCGGCTTAATGCAGTTTGGGAGATATCAGAAAATCGTTGCGGTCTCCAGATCTCACTTCCAGGAATAAATTTTCTCCGCCCCGTAATACGGTCAATGGAATCGTTGTCTCCGCAGGGCCGAGAGACCAGATATCGCGATAGAATTCAATTTGGCTGGTGATCGGCTCGCCGGAAACTTTTTTAAGCACATCGCCGACCCTGACGCCGCCCCGTTCGGCCGGTGCATTGGCGGCAAGCCCGGTGACGATCAGATTTCCCTCCGCTTCCGCCGTATATATCCCAAGCCACGGGCGAGGCGGTTTGTTGGGTTTTCCGAACTTTAAAATATCTTCCAGAATCGGCTCCAACAGATCGATGGGAACGAACATGTTGCCGTTGCCGGGTGCGCCGCCTTCGGTTGCGTTCTGTAGAAAAAGCGATCCGATCCCAAGGAGGTCTCCATCCCCGGAGATCAAGGCCGCCCCGCCCCAAAGCGGATGCGGGGGCGCGGTGAAAATGGCCAGATTGAGGGCGTATTCCCAATAACCTGCGAACTCCTGCATCGCCATAATGCGGGCCTTGAGCGAATGACGGCGCCCACCCGCTCCGGCGATGATAACTTCATCGTTGACGGAAGCCGTGGTCACCGATCCGCATTTTATGGCCGGCAGGTCCATGCGCCCCAACGCCTGCACGAGGCCGAACCCGGTTTCCTGATCAAAGCCGACAACATGCGCCGGAACCGCCAGTTGGTCTTCGGAAATCAGCCATACTTGTTCGGCTTCCGTCACCAGATAGCCGATGGTCAAAACCAGCCCGCTGTCGTTGATGATAACGCCGTTGCCTTGACGTTCGGTGCCGAGAAAAGTGGCAGTAAACGCATCGTCGGGGATTTTCGAATGGACGGAAACGACGGAAGACAGGGTTCGATCGAGATCAAAGGTAAAATCGCCGGGTTTCGGCTGCGCGCTTTTTTCGAATTCCCAATCGCCATCTTCTATCATCGGTATGTCCTATGGGTAATCCTTCGTCTGGAGACTTATCAATATACATAATTCCGGATCAGGGAGTTTACAATATCCACATTAATTTTAAGGTATGTAAGGGTGCGAAAAGCACTGAATACTTCATCGGAAAGTGCATAATAAGCTCGAAAGTGGAGGGGAGTGGGAGATGGAGAACTCAGTGCGGCCGGGCGTGACAGCGACGCGGCGTTGGTGCGCGGGCGCCGACAGATGCATCGGTTTTATGGGCGATAATCTTAGGGGCTACGGAACGCCCTTCTTCACTGACGACATGGAATATACTTATCGTGACGTGATTCTTGATCATCCCTTCGAAAACGAAGATTCCGTCGGTACGCGAGTTGAACTCGATCATCCCGCGTCTGCCTTAATAGGCATGTGGATTGATATTTCAGTCACCGTTGCCAAGGTCGAGGGCCGCTTGGTAACTTTTCACTTCACCGCCCGCGATGAAGTGGAGGAAACCGGCAGGGGCCGGCATGTTCGCTTCGTTGTCGATAAAGCAAGAACCGGTGAACGCCTGACGGCAAAGCGCACGCTATTGTCCACGCACCCAAAGGACGCCTGAATCATGCCCGATGACGCGGCCAAGCTGAAAAAACCAGAAAAGCCGGAAAAGGAAGACAAGCGGGTTCCGACCTACTGTTACCAATGCGTTGCCGGCCCGGACTTCCTCACCGTCCGCGTCGAAGACGGAGTGGCAACCGAAGTCGAGCCCTTCTTCGATGCCCGCGAAGTACATCCTGGAAAGGGGCGGCCCTGCGTCAAGGCTTATGGCTTGGTGCAAAAGACTTACAATCCCAACCGGATATTGAGACCCATGAAGCGAACCAACCCGAACAAGGGCCGGAGCGAGGATCCGGGGTTCGTGCCGATCTCATGGGATGAAGCGCTGGATCTGGTGGCTGCCAAGCTGAAAGCGGTTCAGGATTCAGGCCTTACGGACGCCAGCGGCTTTCCCCGCGTCGCCGCCAGCTTCGGCGGCGGCGGAACCCCGACATCTTATATGGGGGCATTTCCGGCGTTCTTGTCCGCTTGGAAGGTGATCGACTTTTCCTTCGGTTCCGGACAGGGGGTCAAGTGTACCCACTCCGAACATCTCTATGGCGAGCTTTGGCACCGCGCGTTCACTGTCGCACCCGACACGCCCAACTGCGAATACATTATTTCCTTCGGCAGTAATGTCGAAGCTTCTGGCGGTGTTTGCGGCGTTACCCGTCATGCCGACGCCCGCGCCCGTGGCATCAAACGGGTTCAGGTGGAGCCGCATTTGTCCATTACCGGGGCATGTTCGGCGGAATGGATTCCGATCAAGCCCAAGACCGACCCGGCCTTCATGTTTGCCATGATCCATGTGTTGGTGCTTGAACACGGAAACGAACTTGATTTGCCGTTTTTAAAAAACCGCACTGCGTCGTCTTACCTGGTCGGGCCGAATGGCTATTATCTGCGCGATGCCGACAACCTCAAGCCGTTGGTCTGGGATGGGAACATCAGCGCCGCCGTGGCCTTTGATGCCCTCGGGGCGGAACCATCTTTGCAAGGAACCTATCGGGTAAATGGCATCGAAGTCGGGCCGGATGAGGAAACCTGGAGTCACAACCTGGTCGAGGTCCGGCCGGCTCATCAGGTCCTGGTAGATCACGTTACCGCATATACACCGGAATGGGCGGCAGATATCTGCGGGGTCGAGGCGGCTACCATCCGACGGGTGACAGAAGAATACCTCAAGCACGCCCGCATTGGCGAAACCATGGAGGTGGGCGGTCGCGTTCTGCCTTTCCGCCCGGTCGCCATTGACTTGGGTAAGACCGTCAACAACGGTTGGGGAGGCTATGAATGTTGCTGGGCGCGTACCTTGCTGGCTTGTCTGGTCGGTGCGTTGGAAGTGCCGGGGGGCACGTTGGGAACCACGGTGCGAATCAACCGTCCGGCGACCTCGCGCCAAGCCTCAGTGGTGCCGGGGCCGGACGGTTTCATGGATTATCCCTGGAACCCCACCGACAAGGAAACCTGGCGCTCGAGGCCTCAGGTGCGCAACGCCCACTCGACACTGGTGCCGCTGGTCGCCAACTCTCCCTGGAGTCAGGCCTTGGGCCCGACCCATTTTGCCTGGATGACGCAGAAGCACCCCAAGGATCACTTCCCCAAGCCGACGGCGCCGGACGTCTGGTTCGTTTACCGCACCAACCCGTCTATTTCATTCTGGGATACCGACGGCGTGCAGGAGGTAATGTCCACTTTCCCCTTCACCGTTTGTTTTGCCTACACCCTAGATGAAACCAATCATTACGCCGATGTGTTGCTGCCCGAATGCACTGACCTGGAAAGTCTGCAGCTTATCAGCGTCGGCGGCACCAAGTATGTGGAACAATATTGGGACCATCAGGGTTACGCCCTGCGTCAACCGGTGTGCGAACCGGCGGGCGAGGCCCGGGACTTCACCTGGATTTCCCAGGAACTAGCCAAACGCACTAACTTGCTGATGGAATTCAACGAAGCCGTCAACCGGGGCGCCGCCGGCGTGCGTCTTAAGGGAGAGGGTTATGATTTTTCCTTAGTCGCGGATAAGAGCCATTCAGTCGAGGATATCTGGGACGCCTGCTGCCGCGCCGCTTCGGCCGAGATTACCGGCGGTAAGGAAACCGACGGGCTGAACTATTATAAAGAGCATGGCTTCCGGCTCGGCCCCTT
>JAOUPW010000080.1 GCA_029879665.1 Rhodospirillales bacterium
TTCCCGGCGTGGTTTATACTTGGCCCGAAGTCGCCGTGGTCGGGCAGACGGAGGAACAGTTGCAAGACGCGGGCGTCGAATATAATTCCGGCTCCTTCGCCTTCACCGCCAATTCCCGCGCGCGGTGCAACGCCGACACCGACGGTTTCGTCAAAGTGCTGGCCGACGCCGCCACCGATCGTGTGCTGGGCGTGCACATCATCGGTCCCAATGCCGGCGATCTTATTCAGGAAGCGGTGACGGTGATGGAATTCGGCGGCTCGGCGGAAGACATCGCGCGCACCTGCCACGCCCATCCGGGCTTAAGCGAAGCGGTCAAGGAAGCGGCCATGGCCGTCGCCGGCCGGGCGATTCACAGCTAGATTTTTTCTAGGTCTGCTGTTCTTGGGCGGGGGTGGCGGAGTTTTTCTGAAACCACAAATACCAAAAAGAAAACAGTGATACCGTCATGGCTATTACGATAGTCAAGAGAAAGGTTAAAATCGGAGTTATAAGAATCGAATCAGCTTCCAACACATAAGCCAAGCCAAATATAACGGGAATATATATAATTGAAATCAAAAAGCTAAAAATAAGCATGTTTCCAATCAATGTTCCCGTGCGTCCTTTTGTGATGCGGAATGAATCTCTCAAGCCAACATCATCGCCAATAGCCGTTGCGGGAAAGACAAGGTAGAACCGTGCTAACAAAAGAAAAACAATAGGACTCACAATGCTGAATATAGTTTCAGAATAAAGCGCGATTGGAAATTCGACGAAATAAGAAAGTAAAGTATAACCAAAAAAACGGAATTCGTTCTTTCCGAAACGTAGATCAGTCGGGCCAAGCTGGCCATTTTTCGTTAGCAATGTGAACCGGTGCCAAGCCGTAGACATAACGCTGAGGACGAATAAAATACAAATAGATGACAGTGTTTCGAAAATAGTCAGAGACATGTCCGAGAAAGCAGATGTTTCAATTTCGGATATCAGAAATAAAATTCCCAAAATCGCGATATAGGGAAGTAAAACAACCCGCAACAAGGCTTTAATGTGGGTAAAAACGAAAGAAGTTGCGTCGAAAATCGCGTCATGCAGAGACGATATCGGTCGAATACCCTTTAGTAGAATCTCGGGTTCGTAATTCATCGTGTGATCCCCCAATCACGAAGGTTCTTAAATTGACCCCCAACCTTCTTGAATAAAGTACTTGGTCCTTTAGTCCAGGGAAACAACAGCGGAATAATTCCCTGATTCCCGGTTTTTTTGTCAGCCCTTGATGGACATTGCGTTCAGGATAGCGAGTTCTAAATCATAAATTTTCCGTGCCTTCGCGCCCGTCTGCCCTAAGATACCTGCCATGAACCGCGCGTCTTCCGCTTTGATGCTGACCGCCGTCATGTGCCTTTCGGAAGTATTGGGCATGACCGGTTTCGCCATGTTCCCCGCCCTGCAGCCGGGCTTCATGGCCGAATGGGGGTTGAGCAACACCGACGCCGGCTGGATCAACGGCATCTATTACGCCGGCTATGTGGTGGCGGTGGCGGTGCTGACCAGCCTGACCGACCGCATGCCGGCGCGCAAAATCTATTACCTGTGCATGGCCATCACCGGAATTTCCAGCCTGGGTTACGCCTATCTGGCGGAAGGATTCTGGACGGCGCTCGCCTTCCGTACGTTGGCCGGGATCGGGCTGGCCGGCACCTACATGCCGGGCCTCAAGCTGCTGACCGATCACATCAAAGACCTGGGCCACGGGCGCTCGGTCGCTTTTTACACCGCCAGCTTCGGCATCGGATCGTCGCTGTCCTATTTCCTGTCCGGCGTCATCGCCGCCGCCTTCACCTGGCAGGAAGCCTTCCTCGCCGCCGGCATCGGGCCGTTGTTGGCGATGGCGTTGATCTATTTCGTCTTTCCCCATGAAGACCCGGACACGGGCGCGGCGCCGGATACCCATCTGCTGGATTTCCGGCCCGTGCTCAAATGCCGCGAAGCCATGGGGTATGTGCTCGCTTACACGGCGCATAATTTCGAGCTGTTCGCCTACCGCTCCTGGATCGTCTCGTTCCTGGTTTTTTCCTGGGGCCTGCAGCCCGGCGGCGGGCCGGGATGGCGGGCGACCACCGTCGCCGCCGTCATCAACCTGACGGCGGTGCCGTCATCCATTCTCGGCAACGAACTCACCCGCCGCTTCGCGCGGCGCAAGGTGGTGTTCACGGTGATGGTGACGTCGGCCGTCTTCGCCGCCTTCATCGGTTTCACCGCTGCCTGGCCGGTATGGCTGCTGACGTTGCTCTGCCTGCTGTACGGCCTGACGGTGATGGGGGAATCGGCGTCGGTGACCACCGGGTTGGTGCAGGCGGCGCCGGACGGCTACCGGGGCGCGGCGCTGGCGGTGCATTCGTGCATTGGCTTCACCGGCTCCTTTCTGGGGCCGCTCGCCTTCGGCGTCATGCTCGACCTGACCGGCGCCGGCCATTCGGTTTTCTCCTGGGGCATGGCCTTCGCCATGACCGGGGCGGTACTGCTGCTTGGGCCGTTGAGCCTGTTTTTGCTCACCCGCGCCGCCCGCCCGGCGGAGGAATAAGGATTTATCGCTAAGGCTTGCCGCCGGCGGCCAGAGTCAGGGCCTTTTCGATCGCCTTGGGCGAGTCCATGATGTTCATGAAGCTGTTGGCACCCATCATGGAAAGGTCGGGGAAGCTGATGGCGATGCGGAACCGGGCGTACAGGGCATAGGCCTTGCCGCCGGAAACCAGAATTTCATAGGGCAGGTGCGGCGTCGAACGGATATTCTTGAAGTCGATCTCGCTCATCAGATAGGCGTCGTCCTGCATCTTGCCGCCGCCCTTGCCGCCGTCCATGGCGACGCCGAAAACCGTTTCCTCCTTGCCGGGAATATCGATCCGGTAGACCTTGGTGATGCCGCTGATCCCGGCCGCCAGCCCCTTCTCGACCGCGTCGAGCGCCGACTTATAGCTGCCATGATCGGCCAGGGTGCTGGGCTCGTCGAAATATTCCATGCCGAACATGTAATGATAGCCGCTTAGCTGATCGGCGGTCAGGCCTGCTTTGGGTCCGTACTCGGAATTTTTGCCGAGGGCTTTTTCAAGCTGGGCGGCGATGGCGGAAAGATCGTCCTTCATGCGGTAGACCGCGGCCATGTAAGACGGGTTGGTATAGGAAACCTGGACCTTGCCCTTGTGCCGGGTCACCGAAACCCGCTGTCCGGCGCCATAGCCGCCGAAATCGGATTTCGCGGCGGCCTGTTTCAGGGCGTCGTTGGTGACAACGATAATTGTCACCGTCTGGTAAGGGGAATAACTGCCGGCGATTTGAAATCCCGCCAACTGCAACCGGTTTTTAACATCGGTGACGGTGGCTTCGACGGTGCCGGTTTTGTTCCAGGCGAGAACAAACGGTTTCATGGGGTGGCTACCGGCCCAGGCTGAATTGAAGGCCGAACTGGCGCCGATGGTGAAGACGGCCAGGAACACTGCGAAACGGTGGAACTTCATGATGCCTCTCCCGGATGGCGGTTGTTTTTTTAGGCACTTGGGATGCCAATGGGAAAAGGCTATCGGTCGCGGCGCGTTTACCGGTAGTACCATGGTCACACAGGCGGTGAAGTCATTTTTACGGTTTCAGGGGGAATCCAAGGATTCAATACGGTTAACCGCAATACTTGAATTACGCTAATTATCTTCGCGCCGTGGGGAACTCCGGACCCGGACCCGTGCGCGCGGGTGTGTGTCGCGGTAGACGGCCGTCAGGCGGGCTTCATCGACGGCGGTGTAACGCTGGGTGGTCGAAAGGGTGGCGTGGCCGAGCAGTTCCTGAATGGTGCGCAGATCGCCGCCCCCGGCCAGAAGGTGGGTGGCGAAACTGTGCCGGAGCGCATGGGGCGTTGCCGAATCAGGCAGACCGAGATAGGCGCGCAGGCGGCGGACCTGACGTTGCGCCACGCCGGCGTTCAGGCGTCCGCCGCGGGCACCGATGAACAGGGGCCCGTTTCTGTCCAAATCATGGGGGCAGGACGCCACATAGGCGCCGACGGCATCGCGGATGATGGGCAGGATGGGGACAAGGCGCTGCTTCCCGCCCTTGCCGGTGATCGTCATGCTGTCTCGCTCGGGCGCGTCGCCACGGTTGAGGGACAGGGCTTCGCCGATTCGCAGTCCGGCGCCATAGAGCAGCATTATAAGCGCCGTGTCCCGTTTTCCGATCCAGTCTTCGGCGGAGAGATCGGCGATGGCGTCCACCGCTTCCAGGGCATCCTCCCGGCTTAACGCCTTGGGCACCGATTGCGGCACCTTGGGCGTGCGCACGCCGGCAAGGGCGGTGTTGCAGGCGAGATGGTTGCGTTCCAGAAAACGGAAAAAATTACGCAAGGTGGACATCGCCCGGGCGGTCGAAGTACGGGCCATGCCGCGGCTGGAGCGTTCCGCCAGATAGCCGCGGAAATCTGTCGTGCTCAGGGCTTCCAGGTCCTGCAATCCGGGGGTGTAGCCCAGATGATTGCTGAGAAAATTCAGGAATTGGGTCAGATCCCGAAGATAGCCGTTCAGGGTATGGGGAGAGGTGCGTTTTTCGTGGGCCAGCCAGGACTGCCAGCGGGAAATGGCGGATTTAACCGCGGGCTCGGCGGCAATATTCATTCCACGGGATTTTCCAGCCAGTTGTGCGCGCATCGTTCAACGATCCGAGTCATGAACGTCAACAACTCAGTTCCCTGCCCGGGATGGAATACGCCCTGGCCCCGGGAGCCAAGGGCCAGCAGGCCGGTCGGTGTGGTCAATCCGGGGCGCAGGCGGGTGATCGCCGCCGAATGAACCAGTCCGGACGCGCTGCCGAAGAGGATGCCGTCATCAATGGCGTCGCCTAATAGAATGAAATCCTCTCCCAGCCCGAGCAGGCTGTCGGCGGCGCCCTCGCCGAAACGGCGAAGATTGGATGAGACCAATCTTTCGTCCGGTTTGTCGGTAACTTCATAACCGATGGAAACGACGTCTACATCCAGGATCAGCGGCAGGTCGTCGGTAATGATGCGGATCATATTTTCGAAACTTCCCGCCGACAGCAACGCCAGCACGGCAGTATGGGCGCGGGTCTGATTGGTCATGTTGTTTCGGCTGGTTTCGATCAGGCCCTGGGTGCATTCTCGCAGGTTGTCGATCTCGCTCCTGAGCCGGTCCATCAGGAAGTGCTGCATATCGACAACACCATCGCCGCTCCATCGCGCCGGCGGGGTCAGGGATTTGAGGATATCCGGGTTGTCGGCGAGAAAATCCGGGTTATCGAGCAGATAGCCTGCAACCTGTTCGACCGAAAGGAAGGATTCGTCCGATTCGTCCGTTTTATTCTGGGCGGTGTCGTCTATGTTCTTGACCATGCAACAAAATTCGCTTCCACGCCGTCAGCGGTTAAAGTGTATCTCATGCCCCCGATAGAAACCAGATCGCGCCATGTCTCAGGTACCAGGGTCAGTGTCCTGCTGCCGCTTCCTTTAAGCGGCGCGTACGATTACCGGGTGCCGGAAGGAATGGAACTCGGCGCCGGCGATTTCGTCACCGTCCCCCTGGGCGCCCGCATCGCAACTGGCGTCGTTTGGGGCGAGGGTTCAGGTGATGTTGCCGACAAGAAGTTAAAAGAAGTCTTAATCCGGCTCGAAACGCCGCCCCTGCCCCTTGAATCCCTGCGTTTTGTCGATTGGGTTTCGGCCTATAGCCTGGCTCCGGCGGGCGCCGTGCTGAAGATGGTGATGAGCGTCCCCGCCGCCCTCGAGCCTCCGAAAACGATCAATCTCTATTCCCTCGCCGGCGAGACCGGACCGGATACAGGCAAGCTCCGCATGACACCCGCGCGCCTGCGGGTGATGGAGGCTTTAAGTGTCATGCCTTCCCTAACCGCCGCCGATCTCGTCCGTGAGGCCGCCGTCGGACCGGCGGTGGTGAAGGGGATGGCCGAGGCCGGCATTCTTGCCGTCCGCGAACAGGCTGTGAGCATTGAATTCCCCCGGCCGGATGTGTCGTTGGCGGGCCTGGAACTTTCCGCCGATCAAGTCCGGGCGGCGGTGGATCTGGTCGGTAAGGTTGCCCGGAAAAAATTCTCGGTAACCCTGTTGGACGGAGTTCCCGGATCGGGAAAGACCGAAGTCTATTTCCACGCCGTCGCCGAAGCCCTGAAGCAAAACCGCCAGGTGCTGGTGCTGTTGCCGGAAATCGCCCTGAGCGCGCAGTGGCTCAGCCGCTTTCAGGCGAGGTTCGGCTGCGAACCGGCTGTTTGGCATTCCGACCTGACGGCGTCCCGGCGTCGGGAAATCTGGCGCGCCGTGGCGGAAGGCCGCGCTCATGTGGTGGTCGGTGCGCGATCGGCCTTGTTCCTGCCGTTTGCTGATCTTGGCCTGATCGTCATCGATGAAGAACACGAGGCCGCCTTCAAACAGGAAGAAGGCGTCATCTACAACGCCCGCGATATGGCCGTGGTCCGCGCCCGCCTCGGGGGCATTCCCGCCATCGCCGTGTCGGCGACGCCGTCCCTGGAAACGGTGAGCAATGTGCGCGAAGGAAAATACGACGGCCTGCACCTGGCCGACCGGCACGCCGGTGCCGCTCTGCCCGAAATCGAGGCCGTGGACCTGCGGGCCGAAAAGCCCTCGCGGGGAAACTGGATATCGCCGGCCTTGCGCATGGCGGTCGAGTCCGTGCTTGAGCGCGGCGAACAGGCCATGCTCTATCTCAATCGCCGAGGCTATGCGCCGTTAACCCTGTGCAGGACCTGCGGCCATCGCATCGAATGCCCGCGGTGTTCGGCATGGTTGGTGGAACACCGCTTTTCTTCCGGCGGCCGCATGCAATGCCATCATTGCGGATTCGCCTCGCCGCTGCCGGACCGTTGCCCCGAATGTGACGCCGAGGATCCCTTCGCCGCCTGCGGCCCCGGGGTCGAGCGGTTGGCCGAAGAAGCAACCTCCCTTTTCCCCGAGGCCCGGACGGTGATCGCCGCCAGCGACACCCTGACCGGACCCAATGCCGCCGCTGAGATGGTCCGGCGCATCGAAGACCATGAGGTCGATCTGATCATCGGCACCCAGATTGTTGCCAAGGGGTATCATTTTCCCCTGCTGACCCTGGTCGGCGTGGTCGACGCGGACCTGGGGCTTGCCGGCGGCGACCTGCGCGCTGCCGAGCGGACCTTTCAGTTGCTCTATCAGGTTTCGGGCCGGGCCGGGCGCGCCGACAAGGCCGGCAAGGTTCTGTTGCAGACCTACATGCCGGAACATCCGGTCATGCAGGCCCTGGTTTCCGGCGACCGCGACCGTTTTCTGGAAGCCGAAGCCGATGCCCGCCGCACCGCCGGCATGCCGCCCTTTGGCCGGTTGGCGGCTCTGATCGTGTCCG
>JAOUPW010000081.1 GCA_029879665.1 Rhodospirillales bacterium
CCCCGATGAAGCCCTAAGGGGCCCAAAAAAACAATCAATTTCAATCCGGTCACCCCTAGCAGGCTGTTTATCAAGAATGAGTATCATTTAATGTTTCCCGGGGCTCGGATTGTGCGATTTGCGCAATTAATTTGCCGTCTCCGCGCCCGTAAAACTGGAATCCGATGCTGGGATCGACTATAATTTTTTCGTCTGTTCACCAGAATAAAGGGAGAACTGTTCCAATGAATCAAGATGTCCGGATCGAGTCCTTGAAGGAAAAACACCACGCCCTTGAAGAAGCGATCGAAATCGAAGAAAACCGGCCCCTTCCCGATGAAGTTACACTCCACGAGCTGAAAAAGCAGAAACTCCAGATCAAAGATCAAATCGCAGGTATCAGCCCCCAGTAAACCGGGACGGCTGATTTTTTAATTTTCGGCTACCGAAAAGCCCGCAGTTTTGTGCCGCCACCATTCCTGCCATGAGTGAGGTGCGAAGAGTTTTTGTGCGTTAATTTCGCCTTCACATCTTGCCCGCGGCTTCGCGCAACCTGAACTTCTGGATCTTGCCGGTGGAAGTTTTCGGCAGGGGTGCGAGGACGACGGTGCGCGGGCATTTGAAATGGGCCAGACGGGCGCGGCAAAAATCGATGAGGGCGTCTTCACTGACCGGGGCGGCGCCTTCTTTCAACTCGACAAAGGCGACGGGCGTTTCCCCCCATGTTTTGTCAGGCTTTGCGACCACGGCGACGGCCAGCACCGCCGGATGTTTGTAGAGCACGTCTTCGACCTCGATCGAGGAAATGTTTTCGCCGCCGGAAATGATGATGTCCTTGGACCGGTCCTTGACCTGGAGGTAGCCGTCCGGATGCATCACGCCCAAGTCGCCGGAATGGAACCACCCGCCACGGAAAGCGTCTTCGCTTGCGTCCGGGTTTTTAAGGTAGCCCTTCATCACCACGTTGCCCCGGAACATGATCTCGCCGATGGCCTCGCCGTCTTCGGGTACCGGCTCGAGTGTGTCCGGGTCGCGCACGCTCAAGCCGTGCAGCACATGGTAGCGCACGCCCTGGCGGGATTTTTTCGCTGCCTGTTGGTCGATGGAAAGCCCGTCCCAGGCGTCGTGCCAGGCGCAAACCACCGCCGGACCGTAGGTTTCGGTCAGGCCATAGGCATGGGTGACGGTGAATCCCGCCTTCTGCATCGCTTCCAGGGTGGCGGCCGGCGGCGCCGCCGCTGCCGTCATCACCTGCACCGGGGGATCGAAGGCGCGGCGTTCGGTCTCGGTCGCGTTGACGATCATATTCATCACGATGGGCGCGCCGGAAAAATGCGTCACGTCATGATCGGCGAGAGCGCCGAAGATGTTCGCCGCCGTCACTTTCCTCAGGCATACCGAGGTTCCGGCCAACGCCGCCAGCGTCCACGTGAAACACCATCCGTTGCAGTGGAACATGGGCAGGGTCCAAAGATAAACCGGATGGCCGCTCATGCCCCAGGCCAGGATGTTGCCGATGGCGTTGAGGTACGCGCCCCGGTGATGATAGACCACACCCTTGGGATTGCCGGTGGTGCCGGACGTGTAGTTGAGCGAAATCGCCCGCCATTCGTCATCGGGCGAGGACCAATCGAAGGCGGGATCGCCGCCGGCCAGAAACCCTTCGTAATCGGTATCACTTAACCGTTCACCGGCGCTTTCCGCCAATTGCGCTTCGCTGTCCACGATATCGATTACGGTAATGTGGCGGTTCAACGCCGCCAGCGCCGCTTTGACCGTTTCTGAGAATTCCGTGTCGGTGATCAGCACCCGGGCTTCGCCGTGTTCGAGGCAGAAACAAATCGCATTCGCGTCGAGACGCACATTGAGCGTGTTCAGAACCGCGCCGGTCATGGGCACGCCGAAATGGGCCTCGTACATCTCGGGCGTGTTGGCGCCCATGATGGCTACCGTCTCGCCGGGCCTGATTCCGGCCCGGAGCAGCGCCGAAGCCAGCCGGCGGCTCCGCGCATAGGTTTCCGCCCAGGTGTAGCGCCGGGCGCCGTGGATCACCGACGGCCGGTCGGGATAGACCGCCGCCGCGCGCTCGATAAATCCGATCGGCGTCAACGGCTGGTAATTGGCGGCGGTTTTGCCGAGGCCGGTGTCGAAGATGCCGGTCCTGTCGTCGCTGGCTGTCATGGACCTGTCCTCCCAAAATGTCCGGGAACTGAATTTTCATCATAATTGGAATCGGACCGGAAAAAATTAAGGATTGAATCCAAGCGGGTTTCGGCCCCCGGAATTCTTCAGAAAAATTTGTAAAATGGCGCATATTCCGTGCCGGCCGGCACGTAAAATATGGCACTGCAGCATTTTGAATGCTATTATGAAGTGATTGAATTTAATATAAAAACAGAACTTGGAGTACAAGTCGATGTCCTCTGATTTTTCCCCCAATCGCAGGTTCGTCGTTTTAGGAGCCATCCTCATTCAGCTCAGCCTGGGCGCCATCTACGCCTGGTCGGTCTTTACGCCCGCCCTCAAAGCCGAGGGCTGGAGCAAGCTCGATACCCAGATCGTGTTCGCCGTCGGTCTGGTTACCTTTGCCTTGGTCATGGCCTTCACCGGCCGGGCCATTACCAAATACGGCCCGCGCAAACTGGTGTTCGCCGGTGGCCTGACGCTCGGTGCGGGGTATGCGTTGGCCGGTCTGCTGGGGGGTACCGGATTCTGGGCCGTCTGCCTGGGGGTCGGCCTGATCGGCGGCGCCGGCATCGGCATGAGTTACGTGGTGCCGATCGCAGTCGGCATGCGCTGGTTTCCCGACAGGAAAGGTATGATCACCGGCCTGGCCGTAGCCGGCTTCGGCTTCGGCGCCATGGGCTGGGTCAAGATAGCCGGGTCCTGGGGAAACCTGATCGAACTGTACGGCCTTTCCACTACCTTTCTCATCTATGGTTGCGCCTTTACCGTCCTGATCCTGATTGGCGGCCGGTGGATGACCATGCCGCCCAAGGGCTGGCAGCCGGAGGGCTTCGTGGCGACCGCCCCGGCCGCAGCCAAGGGGCGGGAGAACTTTACCGTGCTGGAGATGTTGCGTACGCCGCAATTCTTCCTGGTGTTCCTTACGTTTACTGTGAGCGCCGGAGCCGGGTTGATGTCAATCGGCTTGATGAAGCTCTATCCCATGGAGGCTCTGCAGGCAGCCGGCTACAGCCAGATTGAGGCGAGCGCGATTGCCGGCACCGCCATGGCCGTGTTCTTCAGTCTGGCCAATGGGGTGGGGCGCATTGCCTGGGGAACCTTGAGCGACAAGATCGGGCGGCGGCGTTCGGTCGTGGTGATGACCACGACCCAGGCCGTCTTCCTGTTCCTTTTTACGAACATGGCCGGAAACGAATATCTGCTCTACCTGGGCGCCATGCTGATCGGTTTCAACTTCGGCGGCAACTTCGCCCTGTTTCCCACACTCACCGCCGACATTTTCGGCAACGACCGGGTCGGCCAGAATTACCCGTTCATCTTTCTGTCCTACGGCGTTGGCGGCATCGCCGGGCCGTTGCTGGGCGGTGTGCTGGGCGACATGGGCAACTTCCCTCTCGCCTTTTCCATCTGCGCCGCCGCCTGCCTGGTGGGTTCCGTCTGCACCTTGCTGATCCATTATCCCGACCACGAGGAGGCAAGACATCCCGCAAGCGTACACGGCTTCCTCCATCAGATGCATTTAGACCTTCTGGAAGAAGTGGTAGAGCACGCCCTGCACCCGGAGCATTTCAAGCGCGTCGCGCAACGGGTGGAAACCCACCATCGCGATAAGAGGTGATTCCGAAATTATTGGCCGGCCTCTCCTGAAGCCCAATCGTCCAATAATGAATGGTGGGGGGGAGGGTGCTTAGGGGAGGCGCGGTGCAGGGGTTCACCTCTTTCCTTTCCTCCGGCCCCGGTTTGCCCCACAATCGCCGCTCGCCTGGTTGGCGGGAACGATGTTTACGGCAACCGGATACGCTGACGTTCAAAACTTAATAATCAAAACGGGAGGCCTTATCATGCGCTGGGCAAGAATTGATCTGGAAGGGGCGCCGACGTTCGGCATCGTTGAAGGAAATGAAATCGAGACGGTGACCGGAACCCCCTTCGGAGAATACGCCGGAACCGGCCGCCGCCTGGACCTTGGTTCGGTCACCTTCCTGCCGCCGGTGTTTCCGCCGACGTTTTACTGCGTCGGCCTCAATTACCTGGATCATATTCTGGAGCAGGCCAAGAAAAAGGGCGTCGAGCCGAACGTGCCGCAACAGCCCGATGTGGGCTACCGGGCGCAAAGCGCGCTCATCGGCCACGGCGCCGACGTGATCATTCCGGCGGATGCCCCCGAACGGGTCCATTACGAAGGCGAATTGGTGGTGGTGATCGGCAAGCAGGCGAAAAATGTCAGCGAGGCGGACGCTCTGGATATCGTCTTCGGCTATACCATCGGCAATGATGTCAGCCAGCGCGATTGGCAGTATGGCGACCGCACCATGTGGCGGGGAAAAAACTGCGATACCTTCAAACCCATGGGACCGTGGATCGAAACCGACGTCGATCTGGATTCCCTTGAAACCAGTGTGCGGGTCAACGGCAAGCCGGTTATTACCTTCCCCACCAACAATATGCTGTTCGGGGTCGAAAAATACATTTCGACCATCTCGAAATATGTAACCTTCCAGCCCGGCGACGTACTGTGGATGGGCACCGAAGGATCGTCCCCCAACCTGGTCGACGGTGACGTGGTGGAAATCGATATCAACCAGATCGGCGTGCTCCGGAACCGGTTCGTCAAGGAAAAGCAATAAGGGACAAAAAGGGATAGATTAAGGGTCGGGGCCGGGCGCTCGGGTTTATTGCGTCAAGCGCTTGAAACTCATAAGGTTACCCTTATTTGCTCAGTATTTCCCGGTATTTCGTTGGAGGTTAATTTGGCTGTCCTGGCCCTCGAGCATTACAACATCAGTCCATCCGATGTGGAGAAGACCGTCGACTTTTACGTCAACGTGGTCGGGCTCACCCAAGGGTTCCGGCCGGATTTTGATCTGCCCGGGGTCTGGCTTTATATCGACAACATTCCCGTCATCCACATCACCGAACGGGACTGCGAAGGCGCCGGCACGGGCCGCATCGACCATGTCGCCTTCCGGGTGAACGACATGGACGGCCATATCGCGCGGCTGAACGAACGCGGCATCCCGTTTCACGGCCAGACCGTGCCGGGGCGGCCCATGTCGCAGATATTCTTCGATGACCCGGACGGAATCACCATCGAGCTCAACCACGCCGACGGGCCGCTGCCGTATTGATTTCTTCGGTTACGTATTTCTTCCCCCCAATATGATTCAGCAGGTACAATAACAAGCATGCCGAACACCGTGCTCAGAGATGAAAGAAAACTGGTCGGACTGATCGCGGTCGGCCATTTTTTCAGCCATTATTTCATTATGTCGCTGCCGCCCCTGTTCCCGCTGTTGAAGGCGGAATACGGCGTCAGCTACACGACGCTCGGCGGTGTCACGGCGACCTACGCCCTGTGTTCCGCCATCGCCCAATACCCCCTGGGCATCCTGGTCGACCGGTTTGGCGCGCGCTGGTTTCTGATTGCCGGACTGGCCATGGTTTCGGTGTCTTTCATCGCCATCGGGTTTACCACGTCCATTACGGCGCTTTACGTGATCGCCGTCGTCGCCGGACTGGCCGACGGGGTGTTCCATCCGGCGGATTATGAAATTTTGAGCGCTTCGGTCCGCAAGGAACGGTCGGGCCGCGCCTATTCCGTCCATACCTTCACCGGCTTCGCGGGCTTTGCCATCGCGCCCATGGTGATCATTCCCCTGACAACGGTTTGGAATTGGCATCAGGTCGTCGCGGCGGGCGGCATCGCCGGTTTGTTGGTCGCAGTGGTTATGGTCATGAACCGTCACAAAATGGTTTCGGAAGGCACCCGGCCGGTTGCCGCCGCCGCCGGGCCAGTCCGGAAAACCAGCGCCCTGAAGCTGATAACCTCGCCGCCCATCCTGATGATGTTCGGTTTTTACGTTACCGCGGCGCTGGCCAACAGCGGCATCACAAACCATGGGGTATCCACCCTGATCGAGAAGTACGGGTTTGCCTATGAATCCGCCAGCTGGATTCTGCCGGCTTATCTGTGGGGCACGATGATGGGCGTTCTCGCCGGCGGTATATTTGCGGACCGGTTCTCCCGCCTCGATATCATGGCGACCATCGGCAACATCATCGCCGGTTCCGCCCTGATTGCGATTGCCTATCTTGTCATGCCCATCGGTGCGATTATCGCCACTTTCTTTGTTGCCGGGTTTGTGCTGGGCATGGTCATGCCCGCGCGCGACGTTCTGGTGCGCGCGGTGGCGCCTGACGACGCGGCGGGGCGTGCCTTCGGTTTCGTCAATTCCGGTTTTGGGTTCGGCGGAACCATCGGCCCCATTTTTATCGGCTGGTTTTTGGACCGGGGTTTTCTTGAATCGGCGCTGGTGATCCCGGCGATCTTTATGATCGTCACCATGATCTTTGCCCTCGGCGCATCCCGCTACCGCCCGGCGGTGCCGCAAGCGTTACCTGCGGAATAAGGCGCTAATCCCCCTTTCCCCCGCCGCCGTTTTGCCCCACAATCGGGGCTAACGAGACTCTAATTCCGGGACATAAATCACAATAAATAAAACCCGATGCTTACGCTGGGAGGCACTCGATGACCAATGCATACGATGATGCCCACGCCCGTTCCATGTCCGACCCGGAAGGTTTCTGGGGCGAGGTCGCGGAGGGTATCCACTGGAACAAAAAATGGGATCGGGTGCTGGATGACAGCAATGCACCTTTCTATCGCTGGTTTTCCGGCGCCGTCTGCAACACGTGTTATAACGCACTAGATCGTCATGCCGATGGCGGGCGCGGCGATCAGCCGGCGTTGATCTACGATTCTCCGGTCACCGGCAACACGGTCAGAACCTATACCTATTCCCAATTGCGCGACGCGGTTGCCTTGTTCGCCGGCGCGCTGGCGGCCAATGGCGTCTGCAAGGGCGACCGGGTCATCGTCTACATGCCCATGGTGCCGGAAGCGGCCATCGCCATGCTGGCCTGTGCCCGTCTGGGCGCGGTGCATTCTGTGGTCTTTGGCGGTTTCGCCGCCCACGAACTGGCGGTCCGCATCGACGACGCCAAGCCCAAGGTGGTGGTGTCGGCGTCCTGCGGCATCGAAGTGGGCCGGGTCATTCCTTACAAGCCCCTTCTCGACGGCGCCATCGAACAGGCGGCCCACAAACC
The DNA here is from genome assembly GCA_029879665.1 of Rhodospirillales bacterium. GTDB lineage: Bacteria > Pseudomonadota > Alphaproteobacteria > Rhodospirillales > JAOUPW01 > JAOUPW01. The sequence continues at coordinate 7,273 of JAOUPW010000081.1, forward strand.
CGA
>JAOUPW010000082.1 GCA_029879665.1 Rhodospirillales bacterium
GTGGGGCAATTTCGCCCTGCCGGTATTCTTTTTCATCATGTTTATCGGCGGCTGTGCCGGGTCGACCACCTGCGGCATCAAGATTTTCCGCTTTCAGGTTCTCTATGCCGCCGCCAACACGCAGGTCAAACACCTGTTGCAGCCCCATGGCGTGTTTATTCCCTATTACAACCGGCGGCCGATTCCCGATGAAGTCATCGTTTCGGTGTTGAGTTTCTTTTTCGTTTTCGGGGTCTGCTTCGCCCTCTTGGCGCTCGGCCTCGGCATGCTGGGACTTGATTACCTGACGGCGCTTTCAAGTGCGGCGACGGCCATCTCCAACGTCGGTCCGGCATTGGGTCCGATCACCGGCCCATCGGGAACGTTCCAGTCCTTGCCGGACGCGGCGAAATGGCTGCTGTCGGGCGGAATGTTGCTCGGCCGGCTGGAACTGTTCACGGTTTTGGTGCTGTTCAGCCGGTCATTCTGGCGGGGATAACCCCCCGGCTGGCGGGAATACCCCCCCTGACTTAGCGTCCTTACCTCACCCAGCCGACCAGATGAACGCGGATATTTTTTTCCATCTCGGCATTGAAGTCGGTCATCAGGGCCTCAACCAGATCGAACCACATTTTTTCCCGTTGGTTGAGGGATGCGTCTTCGGCAATGGTGCGTGAGCGCTGGGCGCGGGCGGAAGCAAAGCCGCGGCGGAACCCCCGATCGTCGAAAATTTCCAGGTTGGCCTCGACGGTGGCGGTATACCGTTCCGCCTGTTCCTTCGTGAATAGACCTTTCAGTCCGGAAGACTGCTTCAGCTTGGATTCGATGACCGGCGCGGTGATGATGGTAAAGCGGGCGTGATTAATGGAAACGCTGCTTTTTTCCAACCGGTCGCGGGCCCAGGACCGGGTCGCCTTTTCCGGAGAAACCGGAAGCAGATGTTCAACATTGGGCGCCTTCAGGGGCGGGCGGTAGCTGGATGAGACATCAATCCTGCCGACGTTCAGGGTCAGGCGCGGAAATTGGGAAAAAGTAATGTCGGGAAGAGCCTGAACCGGGTTTTTGGTTTCACACGCGACAAGCAAAATCAAAACAAGGGGGAGCAGTTTTTTAATCATGATCCGATCATTGTGCCATGCTCCCGCCTGTTTCTTCAAGTGAGAGAGAATCCCCCCGTTAGGCCCGCTTTGCGGACGCGTCGTCAAGATAGAGGGCATCAAGCGCCGCTTCGTCGAAAACATATTCCGCTTTACAGAATTCACAGGTAACGATGACCTTGCCATCCTCCGCTCTCAGGGACCGGATCTCATCCTTGGGAAAGGATTTGAGCGTTGTCATGACCCTTATCCTGGAACACCGGCACTTGGCGCGAAACGCCCTTTCCTGATAAACCCTGACGCCGTCTTCGTGGAAAAGTCGGTAGAGAACCTGGGACGGGCTCAGGGCCGGGTCCAGCAGTTCTTCCGACGTCAGGCTGCTCATCATCACCACCGCGTGACGCCAGTCGTCATCCGAAACGTCCACCATGTCCGCCCCCTGGCCGCCACTTGTGGGCAGACGTTGCAACAGCAGCGCTGCGGCGCGCAGACCGGCGCCGTCTCCGCCGGCGTCGCCAAGGGTGGAAGACAGCATGATGGCGGTGTCCAACTGCTCCGACTGGCGGAAATAGGTGTGCGCACAATCGGTCATGGTCGCGCCGGTGAGTTCGGTAATGCCCTGATAACGCTCCGTATCCGGCCCCTGATCGACGGTAAAGGCAAGATGCCCGGCGCCGAGAAGGCGGGGCACGGGCCCGATCGCCCCCGCTGAGGAAGCATCGGCCGTAATCTTGCCGAGACGCTCCTCGTCATAGCGGGCGTAGCCGCGCATGTCACCTTCCGAGGTAATATCGGCGACCATCAAGCCGACCGGACCGTCCGACTGGGTTTGCAGAGTAAAGACGCCGTCGAATTTGAGCCCGCTCGACAGCGCCGCCGCCAGGGTCACCGTTTCGGCGAGGATTCCGGCCACTTCCGGAGGATATGCATGGGGCGTGAGGATTGCATCAAGAGCGGGGCTCAACCGCACCAGGCGCCCCCGCAATTCCAGATTTTCAATCTGAAAGGGCTGCACCAAATCGCCGAATGCCGGTCCAATTACTGTGCTTGAGGCCATGATTTTATTCGGCCTCGGCTTATCCCATGCACCAGGCCAGGATGCCCTTTTGCGCATGCAGACGGTTTTCCGCCTCGTCCCAGACCACCGAGTGGACGCCGTCCATAACCGCATCGGTCACTTCTTCGCCCCGGTGCGCCGGCAGGCAGTGCATGAACAGCGCATCGGGTTTGGCAAGGGCCATACGCCGCGCGTTCACCTGAAAGGGCTTAAGCAGCCTGTGGCGCTTTTCCGCATCGGTATCGCCCATGGAAACCCAGGTATCGGTGACCACCAGATCAACGTTGGCGACCGCGACATCCGCATCGCGAACGACCTTGACGTCCGCACCTTCATCCTTGGCCCAGCCGAGCACGGCGGGCGGGATGTCCAGTTCCTTCGGGCAGGCCAGACGAAGGGAAAAATCAAACCGCACGGCGGCATGAATCCAGGAAATCGCCATGTTGTTTCCGTCGCCGCACCAAGCCACGGTCTTACCGGCGATCGGTCCGCCGTGCTCCTCGAAGGTCATGATGTCAGCCATCAATTGGCAGGGATGGGAATGATCGGTCAGACCGTTGATCACCGGCACCGAGGAGTATGCCACCAGGTCATCCAGCTTCTTCGGATCGTCGGTGCGGATCACTATCGCGTCGGCGTAGCGGCTGAGCACCCGTGCCGTATCGGCGATGGTTTCGCCGCGGCCAAGCTGGCTGTCATTTTCGCCAAGCACCACGGCGCGGCCGCCAAGCTGCTGAATGCCGACTTCAAACGACACCCGGGTGCGGGTCGAGGGCTTCTCGAATATCATGACCAAGGTCTTGCCGGACAACGAAGGCCCAACAGGAACTTCTCCCCGTTTCAGGGCTGCGCCCAGATCGAGAATGTGGCGCAGGGTTTTGGTCTCCAGCCGGTCAAGATCGAGAAAGTGACGCAACTCCGCCATGTCAGCTTCCTTCTCCCCCTAGCCCGGCCCCAAGTTCAACACAGGTCTTTTCGAGAATGCCGAGGGCTTCGTCGATATGTGCTTCGGAAATGATCAGGGGCGGCAGCAGCCGGGCCACGTTATCCGCCGCCGGCACCAACAAGAGGCCGTTTTCCATGGCCCGTGCAATGAACTGCCCCAGGTTGCCGGTGCACTTGAGGCCGACCATCAGACCGGCGCCGCGCACATCGGCGATGATGCCGGGATAGGCCGTCGCCAAACCCCGCGTCCGGGTCCACAGAATTCGGGCGAGGCGATCCACTTCGCCCAGGAATCCGTCCGCCAGCACCACGTCCAGCACCGCGTTGCTGGCAGCCATGGCCAGTGGATTGCCGCCGAAGGTGGAACCGTGGCTGCCCGGAGTGAGCGCATGCGCCACCTTTTCCACTGCCAGGCAGGCGCCGATGGGAAAACCACCGCCGAGCCCTTTTGCAATTGCCATGATGTCAGGCACGATACCCGTCCATTCGTGAGCGAAGAACTTGCCTGTCCGCCCGACGCCGGTCTGCACCTCGTCAATCATCAGCAGCAGGCCGAATTCATCGGCGATTTCGCGCAAGCCCTGAAGGTATTCGGGCACCGCTGTATGGATGCCCCCTTCGCCCTGCACCGGTTCAACCAGAATGGCCCCGGTTTCATCGCCGATGGCGGCCCGCATTTCGTTGAGATTGCCGAAGGAGACATGATCAAAGCCGTCGACCACCGGATCGAAGCCGGACAGATGTTTGGCTTGCCCGCCAGCGGCGATGGTCGCCAGCGTGCGTCCGTGAAAGCCGCCGGTGCAGGTGATCACCCGGTAGCGGCCGGCGTCGCCTTTATCGTCATGGTATTTGCGGATCATTTTGAGGCCGCATTCGACCGCCTCGGCGCCGGAGTTGGCGAAGAAAACGGAATCGGCGAAGGTGTTGTCCACCAATCGTTGCGCCAATTTCTCCTGACCCGGAATCCGGTAAAGATTGGAGCAGTGCCAAAGGGTCTCGACCTGGGACTTGAGCGCCTCGACCAAATGGGGATGGCAATGGCCGAGGGAGTTGACGGCGATACCGCCGCCGAAATCCAGATACCGCCGACCTTCGGAATCGAACAGGTAGACGCCCTCGCCTTTTTCAAAGGCAACATCGACGCGCGCATAATTAGGCATCAGGGATGGAATCACAGTAGCTCTCCTAGAGCGGGGTCAATTCAGGATTGGCGCCGCTCCGTACGGGAAAGCGGGCGATTATCTTGATCCCGCCTCGCGATGTCAACGTGGGCGGGCCGGACTTGGCCGCCCGGGCCATATCCGGTCCGGGAATATCAGGCTTTCAGCCTGTATCCGGAGGCGAACATCCGGTGACAGACCAGCCACAGCAAGGCATCGACAGAGACCAGAACGGCAATGCCCAGCACGGGCGAGGTGTCGGACTGACCGATAAAGCCGTACCGGAACCCGTCGATCATGTAGAAAAAAGGATTGAAATAGGCCATGGACTGGGCCAGTTCCGGCAGGCGGTGGATGGAATAGAAGGTCCCCGACAGGAAGGACAGCGGCATCACCACAAAATTGGTCACCGCCGCGATATGGTCGAATTTGACCGCCCAAATCCCCCCGATCAGGCCGAGCAGCGACAACATCAGCGATGCCGCGATGGCATGAAAAACAATAAAAAACGGATGGCTTACCGGCAGGTCCACGAAGAAGGAGATGGACAAAACAACAAGAAACCCAACCATGACGCCCCGCGTCGCACCGCCCAGCGCAATGGCGCAGGTCAATTCATGGGCGGTCAGCGGCGGCATCAGGGTATCGACGATATTGCCCTGCACCTTGGCGACCATCATCGACGACGAGGTGTTGGCAAAGGCATTCTGGGCAATCGCCATCATCGCCAGCCCCGGCCCCAAAAACACCAGGAACGGAACATCGCCGATGGATTCCACGGCGCGGCCCAATGCCAGGGCAAACACCGCCAGGAACAGCAACGTGGTGATAACCGGCGCGACCATGGTCTGGGTATAGACTTTCATAAATCGCCTGACCTCGCGCATATAGAGAGTCCAGAGGCCGATCCAGTTGTACGTCGTCACGCTGTTCATAAATTCATGTCCTCGCGGGTTGGCCAAAGCCTTTATATTCGGCTCCTATATAATGCTAAAATCCCTTAATAACAGATGTTGAATTTATATTTACGCCTCAAAACCTGCCCGGAGTCTCCCCTTTTAAATGCCAAAGCCGCCCAAAAAAGCGACCGCTTCTTTCCTTGAAAATTCGGCCCTGCATTACCTTGAACGGTTCGCCACCTCGGCTGCCAACCTGCGCCGGGTTCTGATGCGCAAGGTGGAACGTTCCGCTTATTACCACGGCACCGATCCGGAGGAAGGAGCGGTGATGGTCGACAGGCTGATCGCCCGCTTCGAACAGTCCGCGCTTCTGGATGATGCAACGTACGCCGCCGCGCGCGCGAAAAGCTTGCATCGGCGGGGAACGTCCGCCCGCGCCATCCGGGCAAAGCTGATGCAAAAAGGAGTTGGTCCGGATTTTATCGATCAGGCGTTGAGTTCCCTCGCCGCCGAAGACGACCCGAATGCGGAGATAACGGCTGAGCTGACGGCGGCGGCGACATTGGCCCGGCGGCGCCGACTCGGCCCTTGGCGCACACCCGAAGATCGTCCGGGTGCCCACGAAAAGGACCTCGCCGCCCTGGCCCGCGCCGGATTTTCCTTTGACGTGGCGCGAAAAGTGATCGAGGCCCCATCCCCCGCCGCCCTGGAAGAGGAAACGGACGGGCAATTTTAGAAACTGTCAAAAAAAGACCTTTGATATCACCCGTCATAATGGATAAGGGTGGAACGACGGTTTTGATACGGACACGAACATGGAAAAACTGAAGGAATTCTGGAACCTGGTGGCGGACGTGTGGGAACACAGTCTGCTGGGAATGAACGTCGGGCAATATCTAAGCGCCCTGGCCATTTTTTTGGTGTTCCTGGTTTTCCGCCGGCTGTTCACCCGCATCGTTATTTCCCGCATCAAGGCTTTTACCCGGCGGACCCAGACGAAACTGGATGATTCCCTTATTCATGCCCTGGAAGAGCCGATCCGCTTCATCCCCGTGGTGCTGGGCGTTTTTTTCGCCTTTGAATTCATCCACCTCAAGGGGGATTACGCCGACCTCACCGACAACGTTGTGAAATCTCTGATCGCGTTCAACTTATTCTGGATTTTCTTCCGGATTGCCGCCCCCCTGTGTCATTTACTGGGACGGCTTGAAAAAATCTTCACCGAGGAACTCCTCGATTGGCTGGTTAAGGCGATTAAAGTCGCCATCGTTCTGATCGGCGGCGCCGGTATCCTGGAAATCTGGGGCATCCAGGTCGGCCCCATCCTCGCCGGCATGGGCCTTTTGGGCGTCGCCGTAGCGCTGGGCGCTCAGGACCTGTTCAAGAACCTGATTTCCGGCATTCTGGTCCTGGGTGAACAACGTTTCAGCAAGGGCGACTGGATCAAGGTCGACGGTGTGGTCGAGGGTACGGTGGAAAACATAGGCTTCCGCTCCACCCTGGTGCGTCGTTTCGACAAAGCGCCGGTCTATGTGCCCAATTCCAAACTTTCCGATTCCGCGACCACCAATTTCTCGGAAATGACCCACCGGCGCATCTACTGGAAGATCGGGGTTGAATACCGGACTTCCGTCGAACAGCTGCGCAAAATCCGGGACGGCATCGAGGCTTATGTTCTTGGCGACGACGCCTTCGCCAAGCCGCCCGAGGTATCCACCTTCGTTCGCATCGACGGCTTCAGCGATTCGTCCATCGACATCATGCTTTACTGCTTTACCAAAACCACGGTGTGGGGCGAGTGGCTGGAAATCAAGGAACGCCTGGCCTACGCCATCAAGAACATCGTCGAAAGCGCGGGCAGCGGCTTCGCCTTCCCCAGCCAGTCCCTTTATGTGGAAACCCTGCCCGGCGAGGCGCCCGAGGTATTCCTCCCGCCAGGCGTCCCGCCCGGGAAAAACCAATAATTCAGGAGAACCGAATCATGCTTACCACCATTTATCATAACCCCCGGTGCAGCAAATCCCGCGCCACCCTGGAACTTCTCACACAAAAGGGGGAAAAGCCGGACATTATCGAATATCTGAACACTCCGCCCAGCGCCGCCGAGTTGAAAGATA
>JAOUPW010000083.1 GCA_029879665.1 Rhodospirillales bacterium
CAAATGTATGAAACCGGCGCGCTTCCGTGGGACCGCCTTAACCGTCAGGATGAAGATGCTTTGACGGCGGTTTCGCACTAATCAGGACGAAGCCAATTTGACAGGGTTGCGAAGAACGATTTTCCCAACCGTGCCAGGTTCCACGTTGAACCATGACATCTCCTTCTTGCATTTGAACTTCGTTACCGTTGTCCAGAAGCATAACGCTTTCGCCCTTCATCACGATGACATAATCGATGGTGTCGGTCCGGTGCATGAAGGCTTTCTTGCCTGGCGCCACTTCGAGAATGCGAAAAGCAGACCCGCCCTCCGGTGGGGCGATGCCCAGCTTCCGGCCAGACGGATCGTCGTCACCGTCCACGGGGCCAGGGGTTTCGTCGGTTGCCCACATCAGGGCCGCTGAACTGCCCGACGGCATCACAATCACATTCTCCATGATGCCGTCCTTGACGATGACCGCATTTCCCGCCCCATCGTGTCCGGTCACAACCCGCCTTACCTTTAACGCCATATCTTCCTCCTTGCTCTGTAGATAACAGCCCCGAGATAACAGTCCCGCGTCACAACAATAACAGTATATTACTGCTGGCCGTTGTTTTACCATACGCAAGCGTATAGAAAACAGTTGACGATATATTACCTATCCAGAATAATTTTGCACCCTTCTGGGAAATGCTGGGGACCGGGTGATCGTGCCGTCTTTTTAGTGAGGGCCGATATACGTCGACTTGGCCTATGGCCGCTGGATCGCAAAGGTGATATTTCGTGAATTCACAGATAAAAAAGCGAGGCTATCCTGATTTTCAGGACCATGTTGCCGCCCTTGAAGCCGCCAATCTGGTTTGGCGAATTGACCAACCGGTCAATAAGGACTCCGAACTCCACGCTTTGGTGCGCTGGCAATTCCGGGGGGGAATTCCAGAATCAGAACGCAAGGCCTTTGTTTTCACCAATGTAACGGATTCCCGGGGGCGCACATATGACATGCCCGTTGTTGTCGGCGCCCTGGCCGCCTCGGCGGAAATATACCGGATCGGCATGGGGGTTCCGTTGGATGAAATCGGCTCGACCTGGATCGACGCGATTAACCATCCCATTGATCCAATGGTGGTGACCGATGCGCCATGTCAGGAAATCGTTATCAAGGGCAAAGATCTGACCGGAGAAGGCAAGGGGCTGGATGCCCTGCCGGTGCCGATTTCTACGCCGGGGTTTGATTCCGCGCCCTACCTGACTGCCGCAAATTTCATTACCGCCGATCCCGACACCGGGGTGCAGAACATGGGAACCTACCGCGGAGGGCTCAAGGCTTCGAACCGCATGGCGGTGCGCATGGCGACCCGGTCCGGGGGCGCAGGCGGATATGCACACTGGCTGAAATATCAGGAACGCGGCATGAAAATGCCCTGTGTCGCCGTGCTCGGCTCGCCGCCGGCGATTGCCTATAATGGGCCGCAGAAACTACCACTGAATGTTGACGAACTTTCCGTTGCCGGCGGGCTGACCGGCGAACCCATACGGGTCGTTAAGTGCCTGACCAACGATCTTTTGGTTCCCGCCGATTCCGAGATCATCATCGAAGGGCTGGTCGATATCGAATTACTTGAGGCGGAGGCCCCCTTCGGAGAATCCCACGGTCATATCGCGCTTGAGGAATACAATATGATCTTTGAGGTAACCGCGATCACGCACAAGAAGAACGCCATGTTCTCATCGATTATTTCCCAGGTTACGCCTAGTGAATCGAGCGTCATCAAACGCGTTGCCTATGAGCCCATGTTTCTGTCGCATCTTCGCGATCAACTTGGCATCAAGGGCGTCAGGAAGGTAGTTCTTCACGAACCCTTGACCAATATTCGCCGCGTGATCTTTTTGGTGATGGAACCCGAAACTCCGAAAACGCAGGTCTGGCGGGCGCTTCATGGCGCTGCTTCTCTGCGTGCGGACTGCGGTAAGTATGTGATCGCGGTGAACGAAGACATCGACCCGACCAATACGGACTCGGTGTTCTGGTCGCTGGCCTATCGGGCCAATCCGGCCGAAGATGTACTCATTCTGCCTAACCGAGATGGTGGTCATGGCCCCAGGGGAGGGCGCAAGGGCCTGGATTCGACCATGCTCGTAGATGCCACCCTCAAGGCTGAGATGCCGCCCCTGGCCCTGCCCAAGCGGGAATATATGGAACACGCGCGGGATCTGTGGGAAAAATTCGGTCTGCCTCCCCTGAAGCCCGAGAGTCCTTGGCACGGATACTCTCTTGGCGATTGGAGCGAGGAATGGGACGAGTTGGCAAAAGAGGCGGTTGCCGGAAACTACGAAGCCAACGGCCGCCGTACCGAGAATATGCGAATCTCCGGCATCAAGCCGGAAACCCTGATCCGTGATGCCCGGAAAAACGATGACTGATCATAAATTTCAGAAAATTGGTCAACCCACCCGGCGCAAGGAGGATTTCAGACTCCTCACCGGCCGGGGCGAATTTAGCGACGATTTCAACCTTCCTGGTCAAGCCGTCGCGGTTATGATTCGTTCACCTTATCCCCATGCGCGCATTGTCAGCATCGACAAGGCCGAAGCCGAAAGCATGCCCGGCGTGCTCGGAATTTTTACCGGCGCTGATTGCGAAGCCGAAGGGCTTACCACGGGGATTCCTCACAATCCGATCCCTAAAACCAATAACGACCTAAAACTGACGGGGCCCGGCGGCGGCGTAATCTTCATCGGACCTCACGTTCTCTTGCCTACCGACAAGGCCCGGCATGTCGGCGAAGCCGTGGCGATGGTGGTTGCGGAAACAAGGCATCAGGCCATGGATGCTGCCGAGGCCGTATTCGTAGAATACGAAGAACTGCCGTTTGTCACCGATACGGCAGCCGCCGCCGAAGCAAACAATATTTCTATCTGGGACGAGGTGCCGGATAACGTTCCCGTTGACACTACTTTTGGCGATGTCCGCGCAACGGAGGACATTTTTGCCAATGCCGATCATATTGCCGAGATGGATTTTCATATAGTCCGGGTTACCGGAGTCACCATCGAGCCCCGCGCTGCTCTCGGCAATTTCGATGCGAAAACGGGCCGCTACACCCTTTATGCCGGCAGCGGTGGAGCCGTGCGGCAAAAACGCGAGATCGAGGAAACTCTCGGCATTGAGGAGGACTCTCTTCGGGTCATTTCAAAAGATGTCGGCGGAAACTTTGGAACCCGCAACCGGGTATATGTGGAGTTTCCATTGATCCTGTGGGCGTCGCGCAAACTGGGGCGACCCGTGAAATTTGTCAGCGAACGCAGTGAATCTTTCATCAGCGATTATCAAGGCCGCGATTTAGTTACAAAAGTGGAACTGGCACTGGATAAGGAAGGCTTCTTTCTTGCCATGCGGGCATCCAATATCAGCAACGTCGGTGCCCGTATTGTCTCCCTGTCTCCTCTCGGCAAGGGCACGGCCCTGATCACCGGGAATTATCATATCCCTCATGCCTATGCACGCGCACGTGCTGTGTTCAGCAACACGCCCCCGACCCAGGCCTACCGCAGTTCCGGCCGGCCAGAGGTTACTTTCGCCATCGAACGCCTGATCGACACCGCCGCCCACGACTTCGGATTTGATCCGATCGATATCAGGCGCAAGAATCTGATTCGCCCCGACATGATGCCCTACCAGAATCCCATCGGTGCTCTTTACGATAGCGGTGAATATGAAAAAAGCATGGATATGGCCATGGAATTAGCCGACCTCGATGGGTTTACCGACCGAAAACGGGAAGCCGAAAGCCGTGGCAGGCTATTGGGCCTTGGCTTCGCCAACTACGTGGAATCCTCAACTGGCGCTCCGATTGAACGGGCCGAAATCACCGTTCGTAGTGAAGGCATAGTCGATGTGGTTATCGGCACCCAACCTGCCGGTCAGGGTCACGAAACTAGTTTCGCCCAAGTGGCGGCGGAATGGCTCGGCGTGCCGATTGGCCAGATCAACATCATCCTCGGCGATACCGACGTTGTAAAAGTTGGTGGCGGATCTCATTCCGGCCGTTCCATGCGCATGGCCGGGACCGTGATCGTGCAAACCGCCGACAAACTGATTGAAAAAGGAAAGCAGATCGCAGCGCACCTTTTCGATTCGGATATTGGCGATGTTGAATTCAACGATGGCGTTTTTTCGGCTGAGGGTACGAACAAATCCATGACCTTGTTCGAACTTGCGCGGGGATCCGAACTAAACGAGTTGCCCGAACCCCTGCGCGGCCCACTTGCCGTCGGCCACAGCAACGAAATGCATACTCAGGTTTTTCCCAACGGCGCACACATTTGCGAAATTGAGGTCGATCCAGAAACCGGCGGCGTCGAAATCAAACGCTATGTCGCGATTGATGATGTCGGGCGCGCAATCAATCCCCTCATCGTGGATGGCCAGACGCACGGAGGGATCGCTCAGGGTGTGGGTCAGGCTCTGCTGGAACAATGTTATATGGACCCCGAATCAGGCCAGCCCTTATGCGGTTCTCTTGTCGATTATGGTTTGCCGCGGGCCGACCACTTTCCCTCTTTCAAGACCAGATTGAACGAGGTTCATTCCCCCACCAACCCGCTCGGAATCAAGGCCGGCGGTGAAGGGGGCACGACCCCGGCGCTGGCCGTCGTCATTAATGCGATTGTTAATGCGCTACGCCCCTATGGTGTGCGTGATGTCAAAATGCCGGCGACGCCCTTAACCGTCTGGCAGGCAATTCAGGACGCCCGCTCAAGTTTCAAGTCCCCGCTCTGATAAAAAAGGACCAAATAGCAATGCCGTCATTGACTCCGATTGAACTGATCGCTTTCCCCGGTGCCCCGAATCTGCCGATTTTCGCAGCCAAGGAACTTGGGTTTTTCGAAAAGGCGGGTGTCGAGATTAACCTCACCACGACCCCGAACTCCGTCTATCAGGTTGAAAACCTGGTGGCCGGAAAGTTCAACATCGCTGGCACTTCAATCGACAACATCGTCGCTTATCAGGAAGGGCAGGGCGCGGTTAAGTTGGACACCAAACCTGATCTTTTCGTTTTCATGGGCGCTACCCAGATCGAACTGTCCCTGATCGTGGCCCCCGAGATTAAAACATTCGAGGATCTCAAGGGCCGTTCCATTGCGCTTGATGCGCTTTCAACAGGATTCGCCTTCGTGCTTTACCGAATGTTTGAAAATGCCAATCTTTCCGCTGATGATTACACCATGGTTCCTGTCGGTGCGACGCCGGAGCGCTGGGCCTCGGTACAGTCCGGCGAGCATGCAGGAACCCTGACCATCGAACCCTTTACCAGTATGGCACGTGCCAAAGGTTTTAACGTTCTGGAAAGCAGCCTCAAAACCGTGGAGCACTATCAGGGTGGAATTTTTGCCGCCAGCCGCCGCTGGGCAGAAGAAAACAGCGAAACCCTTTGCGGTTTTATTTCCGGTTACCTGGATGGTCTTGACTGGGCTCTTGACCCCAAAAACCGGGTAGAAGCGGCGGAAACGCTCTTGCGTAACATGCCTGCGATAAAGCCGGAAACCGTCGAACGGGTATTGGATAAGGTGCTCTCGGAAAAAACCGGATTAACGCCCTTGGCCCGCCTCGACCGGAAGGGAATTGAAACGGTGCTGGAACTGAGAACCCAATACGGGAACGCCGACAACCCGCTAACCGATCCCGAAAAATATTTGGATCTCAGCTATTATGAAAAAGTTATCGGGGATCGCTAAGCCGACGAACGCGAAACATCCGGAAACGTAAATTTAGAGGACGCCATGTTATTTACCGTCACCATGAAGGTCAATGGAAAGCCGGTCACGGGAGAGATCGAAGGCCGCACACTATTAGTTGATTTTCTGCGGAAGACGCTCCAACTGACGGGTACGCATGTAGGCTGCGATACTTCGCAATGCGGCGCTTGTACCGTTCACCTCAACGGCATTGCGGTAAAATCCTGCACCTTGCTTGCCGCTCATGCGGATGGCGCGGAGGTTTCCACTATTGAAGGTCTCGCCGAAGGCGATGTCCTGCATCCAATGCAACAGGCTTTTCATGAGCATCACGCCTTGCAATGCGGCTACTGCACGCCCGGCATGGTTATGAGTGCGCTGGATCTGCTCCGAAAAAACCCCGACCCGACGGCGGAAGAGGTTCGTCACGGCCTGGAAGGAAATTTGTGCAGATGTACCGGTTACCACAATATTATCGAAGCCGTTCTTGCCGCTGCTAAAAAACTGAAAGATCCGCGTCATGTATGATTTTAAATACCGGCGTGTACACTCTGTTGAAGATGCTCTTTTGGTTTTTAATGAATGTGAAAGCCCACATTATTATGCTGGCGGGATGTCCCTTCTTCCTGTGCTCAAGCTGCGTCTTGATCAGCCAACGGATGTCATAGATCTGGGATACCTTGATAACCTGCGGGGGATTCAGGATGAGGCGGACCTTATCAGGATCGGCGCCATGACTCCCCACGCCGTGGTCGCGAGTTCCGACGTGGTGCGCAACAAAATACCTGCCCTGGCCAAGCTTGCGGGATCTATCGGTGATCCTCTTATCCGCAATCGCGGCACCATCGGCGGCTCTATCGCCAATAATGACCCGAGTGCCGATTACCCGTCAGCAGTTCTTGCCCTGAACGCGACCGTTCATACAAACCGGCGTTCGATTGCTGCAGATGATTTTTTCCTTGGCATGTTTGAGACCGCACTGGAAAACGGAGAGCTAATCCTGGAAGTGACCTTTCCCGTTCCGAAAAGGGCCGGGTATGGACGGTTTCCAAATCCTGCTTCTCGCTACCCCCTTGTCGGCGTGTTTGTAGCCGAAACGCAAGAAGGCCCACGTGTCAGCGTTACCGGAGCGGCTCCCTGCGTTTTTCGTTTTGCAGAGATGGAGTGGGCTCTTGCCAAAAATTTTGACGAAATCGCCATCAGGGAAATCAGAATAAGCCCCGATAACCTGCAATCGGACCTTCACGGCACGCCGGAATACAGAGCTAGGCTGATTACCACCATGGCGCGCCGGGCCGTGGTCGAAACGGTGACCGCCGCCAAGGCGTAGATATTCAATCGTTCACGGCGATCGTTTTTTTGCGCCGCCGATCAGAACCAGATGCTGCGCCCGTGCATTATTCAGTCGCACTTCCAGACTCTCTCCGCCGTGTCGCAGGAATTCCCCTGAGATGAATGCCTGATACAACTGCGCCCGGACTTTTGCTTCCTTGTCGGGAAACTTCAAC
>JAOUPW010000084.1 GCA_029879665.1 Rhodospirillales bacterium
GATTCCGCCGGGCTGGATTTCATAGGTCCCGCAATAGGAAACGTGGCTGTTGGCGGCGGCGATCGTTTCTTCCCCGGTGCAGGCGAATAGCTCACCATCGGGAATAAGCGGCCGCTCCGCAGCCATCAACTGCACTAAAATATGCCCGTCGGGGGTATAGGTGATGTAGCCGATAATGTCCTTGCCCAGGGGATAGTCGACCTTGCCCGCCGCGTCCCGGTTTTCCCAGGACACGCATTTCCAGGTTCCGGTCAGGAGAGTTTCCGCCATGCATAAGTCCTTTCGTCTCGGGAACCGCCCACGGAAAATATTATTTCTCTATTTCGATCCGGACGTTGTCGATCGGAGAATATTCCCCGCACCAATCCCTGGGCTTGGTTGTCATCCATACCGTGGTCATGGCGCTTGGCGATGGGGCATGCCGCCGGCATAGACCCCGGACCGCCCGCCCCCTGGATTCCGTGCTGATGACTGATTTCGCCGCACGCCTGTTTTGAATGACTTCGGCGATGCCGCTTTTGATCGATGGGCTCCAATAAATACACGCAATGCAGTTTCCAATAGACATGGCTTCATCCCGAATGTTTTCAAGTGGTTATTGCCGGTGAAATTTACCGTTCAACCCGTTGGAAAAGGGTTAACCCGCTCGAATGCCGCGAACTTATGCTTTTTAGCCACTTAACAATCAACGTGTTATCCGTGAAATTCAGATTCAAAGTGCCCGCATATGGCGAATGCGCTATACTTATATAAGTGCTCGATTAAGGGAAAAAGCCGATGGCGGAAATTTCGCCACTCGCAACCCAACAGCAAATCCTCGACCTTATCCAGGCCCAGAGAGAGGTCCGTGCGGCTGCCTTTCAGCAACAACAGGACCAGACCAGGAGCATTAACGCCAATTCCGCTGCCGCCCTGCAAAGGGATGCGGAAATCGCGCAAGCCATACTTGATGAAACGACGGACCGGCTGGATTACATCGATCAGATACGCGAAGAACAACTTCAAGCCGATCTCGCGCGGTTGAACCTTGATAGGCTGGAAACCGGGAACGACGTGCCTGACCGTTCGGAGGAGCAGCCCCTGATTCAGCCCCCGGAACAGGAGCAGCCCCAGATTCAACCCAGGGGGTCCCTCGTTGACATCTTCGCCTGACGTCGCCTGAAGCGGATCATCCGTAGCATTTAAGCCCCTATATTATTTCCGGCCGATCGCGCCGGGCGGTCTCTATTCTAAACCTTCGATACCGCGTATCATGTGTGAATGATAAACAATGCGAATAGCGGTAAACGACAGCGCGACAATCAACCCTCGGAAGAAATCCGGATCGAAGGACTGCATAAGGCTTTCGGCGATCACCGGGTTCTGCGGGGCATTGATCTCACCATTTACAGGGGGGATATCATTGCCATTGTCGGCGGTTCGGGATGCGGAAAAACGGTTCTGCTGAACCATATCCTGGGGCAGGTGTCGCCGGATGCCGGCCGGGTGCTGGTGACTAATCATGAATTGCCGGAAAAGCCTCTTATCGATCTGACCCGGCTCAGTTCCGACGAACTTGACCAAGTGTGCCAGCACTGGGGCGTGGTCTTTCAGCGCAATGCGCTGTTTTCAGGCTCGGTGTACGAAAATATGGCGCTCTGGCTGCGCGAAATCAAAAACTTGGACGAATCGGAGATAAAACCCATCGCCCTCTCCGCGCTGAAGTCCGTCGCTCTGCCCCAGGACGAGGATTTTCTCACCCTCGCCATTTCGGATTTGTCGGGCGGCATGGCGAAACGCCTTGCCGTCGCCCGCGCCATTGCCATGACCCCGGCGGTTATCTTTTATGACGAAC
Organism: Rhodospirillales bacterium; assembly: GCA_029879665.1. Lineage (GTDB taxonomy): Bacteria > Pseudomonadota > Alphaproteobacteria > Rhodospirillales > JAOUPW01 > JAOUPW01. The sequence continues at coordinate 1,835 of JAOUPW010000084.1, forward strand.
CGACCACCGGGCTGGATCCGACCAGTTCCGCGCAAATTCACGATCTGATCATCGCCACCCATTTTGCAAGCCGAGAAGAAGGCCGGGAACGGACCACCGTAATCATCACCCATGACAAGGATCTTCTCAAACGGCTCAAGCCCCGGACGGTGATGCTTCACGAAGGGAAAGTCTATTACGACGGCTCCCTGAATGAATTCGAGAAAATAAATTCCCCGATCACCCGCCCCTATTTCGAACTCATGCCGGTGCTGCATCAACGGCTGATTGATGAAAAAGTTTCAAACTAGCGCCGGTCATCAAGCGCCCGTATCGTATCCCAGGTCGACGAGGGTTTTTCCGATCTGTTCTTCCACGTACGCCAGGTCGGCCGCCGTGTAATAGTCATCGCGGTAACCGCTACGGCCCTGAAAGGGCATGACGGTTTCTTCCAGTCCGGGCTTGTCCAGGGAGAAGGGCTCGCGGCCCATACTGTGGGAGATGCCCTGGAGCGTTTCGGCATAGCGGTCGAGCAGGTCTTCAAAGCGTACATAAATGATGCGCCCGCGGACCTGCTCGGGCATCTCCAGCACCCAGCCCCGGACATGGGATTCCCATCTTTTTAGAACCGTCGGCTGCTGATACATCTGATAGCGCATCATGTGGCCGGACGGCGGCATGCGGATGAAGTCCGCCAGCTCGTCCGTCTTCGGACCTTCGTGCCATTCCCATTTGTGAATAAACCGCCACAGGCTGACCATGACGTCCAAGGGGTTTCGGTAGACGTAGAAAACTTGAAATTCCTCAACAACCTCTTCGATGAGATCGGAAAAAAAATCAAAGCTATGATGGGACTTGAAGGTGTTGGCGACCGGGTGGCCCTTGAACTGAGCCAGGTATTCGCGGATTGAAAGCGGGTAGTAGAAATTGATGTTCGCGTCGCTGTGGTCAAAATCAACCTGGGGATTGGAAATGTAGCCGAAGGCCTGGGCCAGGGCGTTCATCAGGAAATGCGTGCCCGAACGTTCATGGCTGAAAACAAATACCTTTGCCCGGGGTTCTTGGAACACCTGCAGGCTCAGCTTTTTTTGCTCGGGATAATTCATATCCGCAAACTATCAATGTTGCCTTGCGGAAAAAAGACAAAAGAAAAGGCCGCCCCAAACCCTGCGGGGCGGCCTCTGTTCTGGTGAAATGAAAACCCTGAATTTCTCTAGACGACCCGTTTCTTGAGAACATCGATCAGGCCGTCAATACTGCCGGTTTTTTGGATGATGCCAACAAATTCCTGACGCATGGTCAGAGCAACGCTGATACCCTGTACGGAAAGGTCGAGAATAACGAACCTGTCGCCCCGCGACCGCAGGCGCCAGACGGCATCGACCGACCTGTCTCCGGGACGGGAAATCTTGGATTTCACGAGGACGTCTTTCTTATCCTTGCCGGAAAACTTGGTTTCCTTGATCTCGAATTTTTCGATTTCGATTCCTCCCAGCCGGGTGGCGTAGGTCTTAACGATGAAATCGTTGAATACCGAAAGGTAGGCCTTGTGGCTCTCGCTGCTCATGGTTTTCCAGGCATCGCCGACCATGAACTTAGCAAGCACTTTGACATCCAGATTTCCGGTGATGAGCTTGCGGTAAAATTCCACGCGCTCGTCCTTGCTCAAGGTTTTTTTCGAAAGCGCGGCAATGGTTTCATTGCCCAGGCGCGACATGCTGGAATGGGCCAACTGAAGGACGTCACCGTTGGATTTCTGGGGAGGAATTTTCAGGGCAGCGGTGGAAATATCCGCCACTTCCTCGCCAGCCGAAACGGTTCCGGGTCCGACCAATACGGACAGGGAAATGATGACGGCGGATAGGGCCCCCAATAGGGACGAATTGAAATATCGCATCTTGTTCCTTCTCTTGATTAATTGGCTTTTGAATCGAGTTAAACATTAGGGGCGCCATGGGCGCCCCTCGGTCGACTGGCGGTAAATTTAAGGGAGCTGTTTACGTCTGTATGTGACCCTGATCACTCATGCGGCGCTAAGTGTGGAATTCCTAAGGTGTTTTGAAGGGGAAGCTGAGGTTTTTTCGGACCGGCGGTAAAACTTTGATAAAATTTTATGGATCCCGGCAAAAGAGGATCACGGATGGACGAATAAAAAAAAGGCCGCTCCGGAAAACCCAGGAGCGGCCCTTCAAGGAAGAGAGAGGAGAGAGAAAAACTTCAGACGGACCGTTCCTTGAGCGTGCGGATCAATCCGTCAACACCGCCGGCTTTACGCAAAATGGCGGTGAATTCCTGACGCAGGGTCAGGGCCATGCTGATGCCTTCGACCACCAGGTCGAGAATCACAAACCTATCGCCCCGTTCACGCAACCGCCAAACGGCATTGATCGGCGAATTTCCCGGACGGGAGACGCGGGAATAAACCAGGACGTCCTTGTTGCCGGAAAGGCGGGTTTTCGTCACCTGAAACTTGCTGACCTGGGTGCCGCCGAGACGGGTGGCGTAGGTCTGGACGATAAAGTCTTTGAAAACCGCCAGATAGGCCGCCTTCTGGGCATCGTCCATGCGCTTCCATTCACGGCCCAACATGAACTTGCCGAGAACCTTGATATCCAGGGTGCCGGAAATGAGCTTGCGGAAATAGGAAATCCGCTCATCCCTCTTCAGAGTCTTGTCCGACAGCACGGACACGGCATCGTTGCCAAGGCGGACCATCGAGGACTCGGCCTGAACGAGAAGATCGCCGGACCTGTCAACCTGCACCGGCTGAGTGGGGACGGTCAAAGACGCCGTCTTGACGCTTCCTCCCTGTTCCCCGGCAAAAGAAGAGCCGGCCCCTGAAACGGCCGCTATTGAAATCACAACGGCGGCAAAAACATTTTTCACGATACCCATAATTTTCAAATCCCCGTATTGAAATCCCAGATTTTGGTGTAGTTAAAACAATTCCGAACAACGTGAGGGCATCGTAGCGGCCGCATGTCATGGAGAAAGTGACTGCTGTCACAACTTTGTTTTTTTTGTGGCAAATCATCCGGGGAGTCGTTTGCGACAAGCCTATAATTCATTGATTTTTAAGGGATTTTAGCGGGAATTTTAGAAAAATTTTTTTTATTCCGCACTTTCCAGTTACACCAAAATTGTGACACAGCTCACACGAAATCCGGCGCCGGAATAAAAATGTGTGACAATGCTCACACATCTATTCGCGCAAAAAAAAGTTTTGGATAAAAAAGAAAGCGGGTGGGATTTACGCATTGCCCGGCGGCAAAGAATCAGCCGAGCGCGATATCCATTGATTCGTGGGCAACGAATGTATTCGCCCATTCCTTTCTGGCCTCTTCGGCAAGCTTGTCCATGAAGACGTCGTCATGGTCCGGTTCGTGATGGAAGATCGCCAGTTTTTTCACATTTGCCGCCCGGCACAGGCGCACCCCTTCGTTCCAGGTCGAATGCCCCCAGGTAACATGCGCCGGGAATTCCGCTTCTGTGTAGGTGCAGTCATAAATAACCAGATCGGCTCCTTCGATCAGGCCGAGGATATTCTGATCCGGTTTGCCAGGCACATGTTCCGTATCGGTGACATAGCAGACCGACTTGCCTTCGAATTCGATACGGTAGCCGGTCGCCCCGTTGGGATGGTTGAGGGCCGCCGTTCGCACCTTGATCTCAGGGTAGAGATCGAAGGAGTCGCCAGCGCGGAAATCATCGAATTCCAGCTTGGCTTTCATCGCTTCCATGGGGACCGGGAACATGGGGTTTTGCATCTGCGAGGACAGCACGTTCTCGACCCCGCCCTTGTCGATCAGATGGCCGGCCATGATGTGAATAGTCCGTTCTGCGTCATAGGCCGGGGTGAAAAAGGGAAAGCCGTTAATATGATCCCAATGGGTATGGGTCAGCAGCATATGGGCAATGCGCACATCATCATTGCGGAATTCGCGGCCCAGCCCACGGACGCCGGTACCGGCGTCCAGAATGAAACGATGGTCGCCAGCTTTGACTTCGATGCAGCTGGTATTGCCGCCATATTTGATATGCTTTGAGGATGGACACGCGATACTGCCGCGCACCCCCCAGAATTTGACGTTAAAAGCCATACGGTGCGTCCCCGCCTTCGGAATAAAGCCACGACCCCTCCCCCTTACGGTTAAAGGGTGCCCCGGCAATTTATGAAAAACAAGTCTTTAGCTTATGCTTCCCGTCCGGTTGGGGAAATGACGAACATCACTTGGCCCGCAAAACCCATAATTCAGCCCCGGAAAGACGCCACGGACCTTGTCACGCTTCCTATTAACCATTCCCCGCCGTCCCGAAGCGTTAAATCTTTCGGCGGGGATGGGACGCGAATCCCGGCCGACCAGGGAATCCGGGTTCCGCCAACGAAAACGGCCTCCGTCCGAAGACAGAGGCCGTTTAATAACAACCGCATCGGCGCGGCAAGATCCGTCAGGCGAAAGTCAATCAGACCGCGCCGGCATTTTCCGCCGCGTCCAATACCGCCTTTTGCACCCGTTCCATGGCCCGGGCTTCCAACTGGCGCACCCGTTCACGGCTGACACCGTAATACTGGCCCAATTCTTCCAAGGTCTTGGGTTCTTCGGAAAGATTGCGTTCGGTGAAAATGTGCCGTTCGCGTTCGGGCAGCGCGGCAACCGCCGTTTTCAGGAATCCGCCACGTAGCGACAACTCCTCACTTTCGGCAAATGCCATTTCGGGCGACAGCGCCTCGTCTTTGAGAGTGTCCTGAAATTCCATGCCTTCGTCATCGCCCATCGGCACGTTGAGGGACGTGTCCCTGGCCGCCAGGCGGCGATTCATGGCGACAATATCATCGGCCGGCACGCCAAGGCGTTCAGACAATTGGTCCGCCTGTTCCGGCGTCAGGTCGCAATCGTCCAGAATCTTGAGCTGGCTTTTCGTGCGCCGGAGGCTGAAAAACAGTTTCTTCTGCGCCGACACCGTACCCAGCTTGACCATGGACCAGGATTTGAGAATGTATTCGGTGATGGAAGCGCGAATCCACCAGATGGCATAGGTGGAAAGGCGGAAGCCGCGGTCGGGTTCGAATTTGCGTACCGCTTTCATCAGGCCGATGTTGCCTTCCGAAATAAGGTCCGCCACCGGTAGGCCGTAGCCCCGGTATTTCATCGCCATCTTGCAGACCAGACGCAGATGGCTGGTGACCAGCGCATGGGCGGCGTCCACGTCTTCGTGTTCGCGCCAGCGCTTGGCGAGCATGAATTCCTCGTCTGCCTCAAGCATGGGAAAGCGCCACGCCTCACGAAAGTAAAGCGAGAGGCCGCCTTCAACGGGAACAGTGGGCAGGGAAATAGCCGTCATGAATCATATCCTCCTTCAGAAGCAATATGCAGATAGGATCCATGAC
>JAOUPW010000085.1 GCA_029879665.1 Rhodospirillales bacterium
CCAGGCGACCTTGGCCCACGCGGCCCTGGCCCAGGGCACCGGCACGGCCCTGGTGGTCGGCACCACCGGGCTGACGGCGGCGCATCAGGGGGCGCTGGAAGCGGCGGCGAAAAAAGCCTGCCTGATCCAGGCCGCGAATTTTTCCTTGGGCGTCAATGTGTTGCTGGGCCTGGTCGGGCAAACCGCCGGCCTGCTCGGGGATGATTACGATATCGAAATAGTCGAGATGCACCATCGGCATAAGGTGGATGCGCCCTCGGGCACGGCGCTGGCCTTGGGTCGGGCGGCGGCGGACGGGCGCGGCGTGGATCTGGACAAGACCGCCCAACGGGTGCGCGACGGCCACACCGGCGAGCGCCGGCGGGGGGATATCGGTTTCGCGACGCTGCGGGGCGGCGACGTCGCCGGCGATCACACGGTTATTTTCGCAGCCGACGGCGAACGGATCGAAATCACCCACAAGGCGGGCAACCGCGGCATCTTTGCCCGCGGCGCCGTACGCGCAGCCATGTGGTCTGCGGGTAAAGCGCCGGGATTGTATTCCATGCGCGACGTGTTGGGATTTTCCTGAAAAAGGATTTCGGCGTTTTTAATCGGCCGCAAACCGGGCCGCTTCCCAGCCGTTGATCGCCAGCCGCCGGGCGCGACCCCAGCGGTAGGCATGGTGCAATCCATTGGCGCGGATCACCCGGTGGCAGGGAATGAGAAAGGCCAGCGGATTGGCGGCCATGGCATTGCCGATGGCGCGTCCGGCCCGGGGGTTGCCGATGATCCGCGCGACGTCGCCGTAAGACGCCAACACGCCCGGAGGAATATGCAGCATGGCCTGCCAGACCTTGATCTGAAAGTTAGTGCCGCCCAGATGCAGGTTGAGGCGCGGGCGGGGCGCATTCGCGCAGGCGGGGAAAAGTTTATCCGCGACCGTGCCGGTCGCCGCCGGGTCGAACATGAACTCGGCGCCCGGCCAGCGCGCCCGGGACGCCGCCAGCATGTCATCCAGATTGCCGTCGATGAATTCCATCCCGCAAATGCCGCGGTCCGTCAGCAACAGCAGGAATTCCCCGAAGGGTCCGCTGTGCACGCCGTATGTAATGGTCACGCCCCGGCCCTTGTTCTTGTATTCTCCCGGGCTCAATGCTTCGTAGGATACGAACAGATCATGCAGGCGTCCCGGTCCCGACAGGCCCGCTTGCAGCGCCGCGTCGAGTACGCTTTGGGAATTTTCAAGGGCGTCCTTGGCATAGCCGACGGTAAGGAAGCGAAGAAAACGGGTCGGGCTGATGCCGGCCCAACGGCTGAACAGCCTTTGAAAATGAAACGGGCTGAGGCCGGCGGCGGCGGCCATGGTTTCAAGGTCCGGCTGATCCAGAAGATGTTCATCGATGTAAAGGATGGCGGCTTCGATGCGCCGATAATCTCGGGCGCCGTCCCGTCCATCCATTCCGGACGGGGAGGCCGTGCTTTTTTTGGATGCCGCAACCAAGGTCTGTCCGCCCTATAAAAATTTCCTTCGTAAGATTAAGCGCTGAGAGAAGCGCTGCCCACCCGGATCTTGCGCTTTTTATCGATTCAGCCGGGCAACTTTTTAAGCGCGGCGCGCAGGTTTTCCGCCAGGGCTTGCCGTTCTTCCGGATACAGGAAGCCGCCGATCACCAGGGATTTGCCGTGGCTTCGCAATTCCAGCTTTTCCGAGCGCGCTGGCCGTTCGACCAGATTGACCTGCAGCCAGTGGGGGGGAAACCGCCAGGTTGTTTCATCGCCCCAATGGTCGACCCGGCGCACGATCAGCGCGTCCGCCGTCAGGGTCAGGTTTTCGTAGCCGCGCGAAAGGCGGTGGGAAAAACGCAACGCCAGATACAGCACCATCACTTCGAGGCCCAGGAACCCGAACACCGGCCACGCGCCGAGCAGCCCGAAGACCAATCCCGGCAGCAACAGGGCGCCGGCGATGCAGAACATAAAAACCCGGTTGGCGGCGGGCCCGGCGCTGCGGTGAGGCCGGAGCTCGGCCTCAAAAACAACGGCGGATTCGCTTGCGCGGTCCATGGCGGCTGGCCTCAAGACGATCCTTGGTTCATAAGTAAGTGACATTATAGTAAGTCGTCACGAAAGGATAAGGCGCAAGGCGGGGCTTGTGCGGAAACCATGAAAAAAGACAAAATCGATCAGTTTTTCAAACGCATGTCCGACGCCAACCCGGAACCCAAGGGCGAACTTCACTACACCAACCCCTATACCCTGCTGGTCGCCGTGGTGTTGTCGGCGCAGGCCACCGATGTCGGCGTCAACAAGGCGACCGGCCCCTTGTTCAAGGTCGCCGACACACCGGAAAAAATGGTCGCGCTGGGCGAAGGGAAACTTAAAAATTACGTCAAGACCATCGGCCTTTACAACGCCAAGGCCAAGAACATCATCAAGCTCAGTCAAATACTGATCGAGATTCACAACAGCACCGTGCCCGATGACCGCGCCGCGCTGGAAGCCCTGCCCGGTGTTGGGCGCAAGACCGCAAACGTGGTGCTGAACATCGCGTTCGGTGAGCCGACCATCGCGGTGGACACCCATCTTTTCCGCCTCGGCAACCGCACCGGCCTGGCAACCGGAAAGACGCCGTTGGAAGTCGAAAAAAAACTTTTAAAAAATATTCCTGAAAAATGGAAACGCCATGCCCATCACTGGCTGATTCTACACGGTAGGTACGTGTGCAAGGCGCGCAAACCGTTGTGCGAGGATTGTATCGTCCGCGACCTGTGCGCGTTCAAGGGAAAGACGGTGAATTAGCAAAGAAATTTAGCTGGTCTTTTTTTCTTTGTGCTCGGTGATGATCCGGCTGAAACAGATCTCGGGTGAAACCGCATCCTCGCCCAGGGTACGGACCTCGTAATGGGTGGCGCTGGCGGGTCCGCCGCCGGCGCCTTCATATATAAAGACATCAATAACGCAGCCGCCGTGGGTGTACTGCCAGATTTCCGCGGGCTTATCATGGCGGCGAAACGCGGGTGGGCCGAGAAGATCCTGAAGTTCCTTGGGCGCCATGCCGATCATGATCGAGGGATTTGAAAAAGGCGCGGGCGGCGGTGTTTTCGGCTCGGCGGCATTGGCGTTCCCGCTCAGGGAAGCGGTTTCGGTTGGCTTTTTCGTTTTGGAAAAATCGTCGGCAGCAACGCCGCCAGCGGATTGCGGCGGCGGCGTGAGCGGGGATGCGGTGATGGCGCAGGCGCCTAAGGTCAGCAGCATCAACGGCGTGGCCAGCAGAAAAATTTTTGCCATGTCAACCGGCCTCCGCCCGGCGCCAGCGCTCGAACAGATGAACCATGGCGGCGGTGGCGATGATGGGGGCGAAGAAATTGACGATGGGCACCGTCAACAGCAGGGCGATCAGAACGCCGGCGAAAAACAGTTGCACCTTATGATTACGGCGAAGCTCCGTAACCTTGTCGAGGGAGAGGCGGCGCAGGCCGACCAGCTCGAAATATTCCCGGCTCAGCAAGTAGCCGTTGGCCGAGTAAAAAATGAAGGGAAAGGCCAGGGGAAACAGGAGAAACGGCAACAGCAGAAGGTTGAGACCGATCAGCACGCCCATGAACCGGAGCGCGACCATCAGGCCGGCAGCGAAGCTGATGCCCTGGGCGTCGGGCAGACCGGGATAATGGCGCGCCTCCACCTGATCGGCGATGCGGTCCAGCAGCAGGCCGATGACGCCGCCGGTGATGGCCGGAAACAACAGCCAGGTCATCACCAGGGTGGCGAGGCCGCCGAAAATATCCACCGCCGTTTCCAGCCACAGCATTTCGAACAGCACCGTTTCGGTGATCAGGTAGCCGACGACCGTCCACAAACAGGCAAAAGCGGCGCCGGAGGTGAACAGGCTCAACCACACCGTTTGGCGGGTTTTTTTGTCGCTAAGCTGGCCGACGCCCCTGAAAAAAGCCGCTAACACTATGAATCCTTTGACATTTTAACCGCTGCCGGCGAGTCCGGCCGCCGTTCCAAGATTACGTGTTTAGCCCGCGGCCCGCCTGCCCGCAACCGGGGATTTGAAACCGGCCTTGCCGGGGAGTGCGGCAAGAGTATACTGCGCCGCGCCGCGCCGGGTGCGGCAGATTTTTCTAGGTCATTTCCGGTTTGGATGAAATCGGATGAAAAGATCTAGCTTAATTTTATATGCAAATAGGTCGCCACGGATCGGGTCGATCCGCCCGGGATTTGCTTTAGGACATTCAAGGAGGCTCAATGGCGGACGCCCGCTACGACGTGATGGGGATCGGCAACGCCATCGTTGACGTGCTTGCCCACGCCGACGATCTGTTTTTGGCCGAAAACGCGCTGGTTAAAGGGGCGATGACCCTGATCGACGCCGAAACCGCCGAGCGCCTCTACCAGGACATGGGCCCGGCGATCGAATGTTCCGGCGGTTCCGCGGCCAACACCATCGCCGGTCTGGCCTCGCTGGAAGGCGCCGGCGCCTTCATTGGAAAAGTCCGCGATGATCAGCTGGGCGCGGTCTTCACCCACGATATCCGCACCCTCGGCGTTGCCTTCGACACCCCGCCGGCGGAAGCCGGTCCGCCCACCGCCCGCTGCCTGATCTTCGTCACCCCGGACGCGGAACGAACCATGCAGACCTATCTCGGCGCCTGCGTCGATCTCGGCCCGGAAGACATCGACGGCGATGAGATCGCGGCGGCCAAGGTCACGTACCTGGAAGGTTACTTGTGGGACCGGCCCCGGGCCAAGGAAGCGTTTCGCAAGGCCGCAACCATTGCCAACAGAGAAGGCCGCACGGTCTCGTTGTCCTTGTCCGACCCCTTCTGCGTCGACCGTCACCGGGAAGATTTTCTCGATCTGCTGGAAGGCCACGTGGATGTGCTGTTCGCCAACGAGGAAGAAATTAAATCGCTGTATAAAGTGGACAGTTTCGATAAGGCCCTGCAATACGTGCGCGGCCATTGCGAAATCGCCGCCCTGACCCGGTCGGAAAAAGGATCGGTGGTGGTTTCCGGTGACGAAGTTCATGTGGTTGACGCCGAACCCATCACCAAGGTCGCCGACACTACCGGTGCCGGCGATGCCTATGCCGCCGGGTTCCTGTATGGCTTTACCCAGTCGAGGCCGTTGGATATTTGCGCCCGTATCGGCGGAATCTGTGCCGCCGAAGTCATCAGCCATGTTGGCGCCCGGCCGGAAATATCGCTTAAGGACGTGGTTGAGCAAAAACTCTAAAACGTCTACCGCCCTTGCGGCGCCCCCCCAACCCAATTACATCCGGAACATTATGAACCTACGCAATATCGCCATCATCGCGCACGTGGATCACGGCAAGACAACGCTGGTCGATGTGCTGCTCCGCCAATCGGGCGCCTTCCGCGAAAATCAGCAGGTCGCGGAACGGGCCATGGATTCCAACGAACTGGAGCGCGAACGGGGCATCACCATTCTTGCCAAGTGCACCTCGGTTGAATGGGAAGGCGTGCGTATCAATATCGTTGATACCCCCGGCCACGCGGATTTCGGCGGCGAGGTCGAGCGCATCCTCAGCATGGTCGACGGCGTGTTGCTGCTGGTCGACGCCGCCGAAGGCCCCATGCCGCAAACCAAGTTCGTCACCGCCAAGGCCCTGAAGCTGGGCCTGAAGCCGATCGTCGTGATCAACAAAGTCGACCGTCCCGACGGCCGCCCCTTCGAAGTGCAGGACGAAGTCTTCGACTTGTTCTCGGCGCTGGACGCCAATGACGAACAGCTCGACTTTCACACCGTCTTCGCGTCGGCCAAAAACGGTTGGGCGGCGGACACTCCGGACGGCCCGCAAGAAGACATGACGGCGATGTTCCGCCTGATCCTCGATCATGTGCCGCCGCCGGTGGCCGACGTGAGCGCGCCCTTTTCCATGCTGGCGACGACGTTGGAAGCCGACCCCTATCTCGGCCGCATCCTGACCGGACGCATCCATTCGGGCCGCATCGCCCTCAACGCTTCAATCCACGTGCTCAATCAGGCCGGCGAAGTCGTGGAACAGGGCCGCATTTCAAAACTTCTCGCCTTCCGCGGCCTGCAGCGGGTGCCGGAAGAGAGCGCGGAAGCCGGCGATATCGTCGCCATCGCCGGGCTGGCAAAGGCGACCGTCGCCGACACCTTGGCCGACCCGGCCGTGACAGCGCCGATCAAGGCCGATCCGGTGGACCCGCCAACCCTGGCGATGACGTTTTCCATCAACGACTCACCGCTGGCCGGTAAAGAAGGCGGCAAGGTAACCTCGAGGGTGATCCGCGAACGCCTGCTGCGCGAAGCCGAAGGCAATGTAGCGCTGCGCGTCACCGAAACCCAGAACAAGGATGCGTTTGAAGTCGCCGGCCGGGGCGAATTGCAATTGGGCGTGCTGATCGAACAGATGCGCCGCGAAGGTTTCGAGCTTTCCATCTCGCGCCCACGCGTGCTGTATCAAGAAGATCCTGAAACCGGCAAGCGCCTGGAACCGATCGAAGAAGTGCAGATCGATGTTGACGAGGAATATTCCGGAATCGTGGTCGAAGCGATCAGCGTGCGCAAGGGACAGATGAAGGAAATGCGGCCATCGGGCGGCGGCAAGGTGCGGCTTTCCTTTCTCGCCCCGGCGCGCGGCCTGATCGGCTATCACGGCGAGTTCCTGACCGAAACCCGGGGCACGGGAATCATGAGCCGTGTCTTTCATGCATTCGAGCCCTTCAGGGGCGAAATTCCAGGACGCCGCAACGGGGTGCTGATATCCAATGCCGCCGGCAACACGGTCGCCTACGGCCTGGCCGGCCTGGAAGGGCGCGGGCCGCTGTTTATCTCCGCCGGGGTTACGGTTTACGAAGGCATGATTATCGGCGAACACAGCCGGGGCAACGATCTGGAAGTAAACCCGATGAAGTCCAAGCAGCTGACCAATATCCGGGCCTCCGGCACCGATGACGCCATCCGCCTGACCACGCCCCGGCGCATGAGCCTGGAACAGGCCATCGCCTATATCCAGGACGACGAATTGGTGGAAGTGACGCCGGATAACATCCGTCTGCGCAAGCGTTTGCTCAATCCCCACGACCGCAAGCGCGCGTCCCGCGAAAAGGGCGACTAAACGACCATAGGGCTGGAAACGCTTTCTTCTGGCCCAAGGGGGCGCTACCTTTTTCCGATTATGGACAGCACGCCCAGCCCCGATCCAGGTTTCGA
>JAOUPW010000086.1 GCA_029879665.1 Rhodospirillales bacterium
GCGGAGGAAATCGTTATCGACGGCGGACGAATAAAACCCGGTAGGGCTGAACTTGTTGAGTGAAATATCCCCTTCTTTCAACGACATATATCGTTCACGCCAGGCTTCGCAGACCGGGCTTTCCTTAGTCAGGATCGGCCGGGTGCCGAATTGAAAGGCAATCGGCCCCAGTTCCGGATTGCCGATCCAGTCCTGCCAGTCGCGCAGGTACCAGACCCCGCCGGCCATGAGGATGGGAACCTTGTCCAGGCCAAGTTCGTTCATCAGCTTTCTCAGGCTCAGGACCCGTTCATAAGGCGCCTGTGGCTGTTTCGGATCTTCGACGTTGCTGAGACCGTTGTGACCGCCGGCCAGCCAGGGGTCTTCGTAGACCACGCCGCCGAGCAGTTCGGAAGATTTGTGATAGGCCCGTTTCCACAAAGCCCGGAAGGCGCGGGCCGAAGAAATGATCGGGTAGTAATACATATCATATTTGGACGCAATCTCGGAAAGCTTGTACGGCATGCCAGCGCCGCAGGTGATGCCGTGCACCATGCCTTTCACTTTCTCCAGCACGCCATGAAGAATCCGTTCCGTGCCGCCGGCTTCCCACAGAACGTTCATATGAATCCGGCCCTGTCCGTTGGAAATTTCGTGAGCGATACGGGCCTGGGTGATGCCGCCTTCGATGGCATATTTGACCAGCTCATCGAATCGGCCGCGCCGGGTTTTGGCGTGATAAATTTGGGGGATCGGATTGCCGGCGTCATCAAAGGTGTCGGCGTTGACGCAGGAAAGGGTGCCGACCGCGCCCGCCGCCGCCCAGGCGCCGGCGCTTTGGCCATTGGAAATGGAAACGCCCTTGCCCCCTTCCACCAGAGGCAGAACTTCCAGACCGGAAATCATCATAGGCAGAAGAGGCTTCAAGTGCGTTCTCCGGTCTCTTCACTCGGAACAATGCAACACCGGCGGCGGTCCACAAGGGCCGCCGCCGACGCGGATTAGCTGGCGATTTCCTCGCCGGTTTCCTGGTTAACAGCCCGCATGCTGAGTTTTACTTTGCCACGATCGTCAATTCCGATCAGCTTGACTTTTACCTCGTCGCCGACGTTGACCACATCCGTGGTCTTGCCGACCCGGCCTTCGGCCAGTTCGCTGATATGGACCAAGCCGTCACGGCTGCCCATGAAATTGACGAAGGCGCCGAAATCGACCGTCTTCACCACTTTGCCCGTATAGAGCGCGCCGACTTCCGGCTCGGCGGTAATGTTGCGGATCCAGTCGATGGCCGCTTCCGCCGCCTTTTGGTCGACGGCGGCGACCTTGACCGTGCCGTCGTCGTCGATATCGACCTTGGCGCCGGTCACTTCGCAGATTTCACGGATCATCTTGCCGCCCGGGCCGATAACTTCACGGATCTTGTCCTTGTTGATCTGGATGACGGTAATCCGGGGAGCATTTTCGTTGACCGCATCACGGGAATTGGAAAGGGCTTTGGCCATTTCACCCAGGATGTGCAGCCGGCCATCACGAGCCTGCGCCAGCGCCGTTTTCATGATGTCCTCGGTGATGGAGGTAATCTTGATATCCATCTGCAACGAGGTCACGCCTTGGTCGGTTCCGGCTACCTTGAAGTCCATGTCGCCCAAGTGATCCTCATCGCCGAGAATATCGGAAAGAACGGCGATGCCGCTGTCTTCCTTGATCAGGCCCATGGCAATGCCCGCGACGGGCCGTTTCAGCGGCACGCCCGCATCCATCAGCGCCAGCGAAGTGCCGCACACGGTTGCCATCGAGGAAGATCCGTTTGATTCGGTGATTTCGGAAACCGCCCGCAATGTATAGGGAAAGTCTTCCTTGGCCGGCAGCAGCGGATGGATCGCCCGCCACGCAAGCTTGCCGTGTCCGATTTCGCGCCGTCCGGTGAAGCCGAAACGCCCCGCTTCACCGACCGAATAGGGCGGGAAGTTATAATGCAGCATAAAATGTTCGAAATATTCGCCGGCCAGGGAGTCGATGCGTTGTTCATCCTGACCGGTGCCCAGAGTAGCCACCACCATGGCCTGGGTTTCGCCGCGAGTAAACAGAGCGCTACCGTGGGCGCGGGGCAGCAATCCGACTTCAGCGGAAATGGGCCGCACGGTCTTGGTGTCCCGACCGTCGATGCGCATCCCGGTATTGAGGATGTCGTGGCGCACGATGTCCTTTTCCAGAGACTTGAGCGCTTCCGGAAGAACTTCGCTGACCAGATTCTGATCGAGCGAATCATCGGCGGTTATTTCATCGCTGATGCGCGACTTCACCGCGGCAACCTTTTCCTGACGCGCCATCTTGTCGCGTTCCTTGTAAGCTTCGCGCAGATCGGTATCGCCCATGGCGGCAACGCGGGCAACAATATCGGCCTTGCCGGCGGGCGGCTCGGGAAGGGCGCGCGGTTCCTTGGCGCAGGATTCGGCCAGTTCGATAATGGCGTTGATTACCGGCTGAAAAGCATTGTGACCATACGTTACCGCGCCCAACATTATCTCTTCGCTGAGCTCACTTGCTTCCGATTCAACCATCAAAACGCCTTCAAGGGTTCCCGCCACCACGAGGTCAAGGTCGCTAGAGGACATTTCATCGATCTGCGGGTTGAGGACGTATTCGCCGTTGATATAGCCGACCCGGCAACCGCCGATGGGGCCCATGAAGGGCAGCCCGGAAAGGGTCAGCGCGGCGGAGGTTCCTATCAGGGCGACAATATCGGGATTGTTTTCCATGTCATGGGACAACACCGTGCAGATCACCTGGGTTTCACATTTGAACCCCTTGGCAAACAGCGGCCGGATGGGCCGGTCAATCAGGCGCGACGTTAAGGTTTCGTTGTCTCCGGGGCGGGATTCCCGCTTGAAGAAGCCGCCCGGAATCTTGCCGGCGGCATAGGCTTTTTCAATGTAGTGAACACTGAGCGGGAAAAAATCCAATCCCGGTTTCGCGTTTTTTTCGCCAACGACGGTGCACAGCACCTTGGTATCGCCGTATGTCGCCATGACGGCGCCATCGGCCTGACGGGCGATTTTTCCTGATTCCAAAATCAGCTTGCGGCCGCCCCATTCTATTTCTTTCCTAAATTCCTTGAACATCTTTCTCAATCTTTCATTACTGCTTACATTCCGGCGGCGGAGACTTCTGCGTCCCGGAGGCGGAGTTCATATATTCGTCCCGCCAACATCTTCCGGTTTCGCCCGCATGATCGTAGGCCCGGATCATTGCCACCGGCGGACGCGTTATTGCGTCCGCGTCCTCAGCGTTCCTGAGTCGCAACCGGCACCAATGCCGGACAAAAGCGACTGGAACGCACGCTACCGTCTTAGGCCCAAACGTTTAATGATTTCGTCGTACCGGCTGACTTCCTTGCGTTTCATATAATCCAGCAGCCGCCGCCGTTGACCCACCATCATCAGCAGGCCGCGACGGGAATGGAAATCCTTGCCGTGGGTTTTAAGGTGTTCCGTCAGGTTTCCGATACGTTCACTCAGTATGGCGACCTGAACTTCCGGCGATCCTGTGTCACCATCTTTTAGACTGAACTCTTTGATGAGTTCCTGCTTCCGCTCTGCGGTAATCGACATCGTCTACTCCATTTTCAAAAACATGAAACGGTGAACCGGTGAGGAACACGTTTCAAAGGTTAAGGACACGTACGGGGCGGATTTCGCCGCCCCTGATCCGGGCCAGGGCAACCGGTTTTCCTTCCGTCATGGCGATCAGGATATCGTCCTGACCGATCCCTTGAAGGGAGGTTCGGTTGGCCACGGGCAGTGCGGGAATTGGTTGTCCCAACCGCAGGCACCGGGCCTCTGCCCCCGTCAGGGCCAGCGCCGGGATGTCGTCCAGCGCGGTCTCAACAGGCAGCAGCAAGTCTTCGAGGGGCGCACTATGCCCCAGGGTCTCCAGTTTATCCAGGGAAATTGCGCTCGTTTCTTCAAACGGCCCCACCTTGAGGCGGCGAAGGGCCGCAACATGGCCAACCGTCCCCAGGGCAAGGGCCAGATCCCGGGCCAAACCCCTCATATATGCGCCTTTTCCCGAGGTTACCCGGAAGATCGCATGGTCCGGATCCGGGGTCCCGACCAGTTGGAAATCATCAATCCGGATGGTCCGGGGCTTCAATTCCACGGGTTGTGCCTTGCGGGCCAGGTCGTAGGCCCGCTGACCGTCCACCTTGACCGCCGAATATTCGGGCGGAACCTGTTCGATGTTGCCGATAAACCCCGCCAGTGCGGCCTCTATGGCGTCCCGGGCGGGCCGCACCTCGCTGGTCGCCGTGACCTCACCCTCGGCATCATCGGTGGCCCGGGCCTCACCCCAGCGAAGGGTGAAATCGTAAACCTTGGTTCCATCCATGGCGTAGGACACCGTCTTGGTCGCTTCGCCCAGGGCCAAAGGCAGAACGCCGGTGGCCAGCGGGTCCAGGGTGCCGCCATGGCCGACCTTTGCGGCGCCGGTCAGGCGGCGAACCCGCCCAACGACGGCGTTGGAGGTTATGCCCGCTGGTTTATCAATGATAATCCAGCCGTTGATGGGTTTGCCGCGACGCTTACGTCCCATGGGC
The DNA here is from genome assembly GCA_029879665.1 of Rhodospirillales bacterium. Classification (GTDB taxonomy): domain Bacteria; phylum Pseudomonadota; class Alphaproteobacteria; order Rhodospirillales; family JAOUPW01; genus JAOUPW01. The sequence continues at coordinate 4,574 of JAOUPW010000086.1, forward strand.
GGAGCCTTCGTCGACTTCCCCATCCCGGTCGTCGTCCCGCGCAAGATCCCGGGATACCTCCGGGGAATGCAGCAGGCGTTCAATCCGGGACGCTTCATCAAAGGTCGTATCTTCGGCAAAGGTCAGATCGGGAACGTTTCTGAGCTTAACATCGCGGGCCAGCTGGCGACGAAGAAAGGGTCTCGCCCGGCCTAACGCTTTGAGCACCCGGTCTGCATCGCCGCCGCCAAGAGGTACGACAAATACAGTGGCCTTGCGTAAATCCGGGCTGATGCGGACTTCGGTAATGGTAACCGGGGTTCCCTCAAGACCAGGATCGCGGATTTCCCCGCGCTCAAGGAACATGGCGAGGACGTGGCGGATTTCCTCGCCAACCCGAAGCTGGCGCTGAGTGGGTATTTTGGAGTCCCTTCTTGCCATGGATTCCTCGGTGGGGGCTTTCTAGGTAGGGGTTTCTCGAATAATCCGGATGCCGGGCACGGAGCCACGCGACGGCGCGATCAGAGTTCGCGCGCCACCACTTCGACATCAAAGCATTCGATCATGTCGCCGACCTGAATATCATGATAATTGGCGAGAGCCATGCCGCATTCGGTTCCCGACTGCACTTCCTTGACATCGTCCTTGAACCGTTTGAGCTGGGAAAGATCGCCTTCATGGATGACCACATTGTCCCTCAAGAGCCGGACCTTGGAACCACGCCTGACCAGGCCTTCGGTGATAATGCAACCGGCGATCTTGCCGAGTTTCGAAATATTGAAGACCTCGCGGACTTCCGCATAACCAAGAAGGTGTTCGCGCAGCTCCGGCGCCATCATTCCCGACAACATCTTTTTCAAATCGTCGGTGACGTTGTAAATGATCGAATAGTACCGGATATCAACGCCGTCGCGCTTGGCATGTTCACGCGCCTGCGGATTGGCGCGGACATTGAAGCCGATGATCAAGGCATTTGACGCATTGGCAAGGGTGACATCGGATTCATTGATGCCGCCGACCCCCGAATGCAGAATGCCAACCTTGACCTCATCGGTTCCCATCTTATCAAGGGCCGATTGGATGGCTTCGACTGAGCCGTGCACGTCGCCTTTGATGATAACCGGCAGAACCTTGGCTTCGCCTTCCTGAATTTTTTCGAACATCTGCTCGAGCGAACCGCGCGCGGTCGCCGCCGCACGAGCGGTTTTGTTGCGTTGCTGACGGAATTCGGTAATTTCACGGGCTCGGGCCTCGTTTTCAACGACATTGACCTCGTCGCCGGCGGCAGGCGTGCCGTTAAGGCCAAGAACTTCAACCGGCGTGCCGGGACCGGCAATCTCGATGTTTTGTCCGCGGTGATCGGTCAGGGCGCGCACGCGGCCCCATTCACCGCCCGCAACCATGATATCCCCAAGCTTCAGGCTGCCGGCCTGGATCAGCGCGGTGGTTACCGTGCCGCGCCCACGTTCTACCCTGGCCTCGATAATCACACCTTCGGCGGCGCGGTCTGGATTGGCTTTGAGATCCAGGATTTCAGCCTGAAGCAGAATAATTTCTTCCAGCTTGTCCAAATTCATGCCCGTCTTCGCCGAAACTTCGACGTCGAGCACTTCACCGCCCATACTTTCAACCACCAGATCGTGCTGGAGAAGTTCGGTGCGTACCTTGTCCGCATTGGCGTCGGGCAGGTCCATCTTGTTAATGGCCACGATGATCGGAACTTCCGCGGCCTGGGCATGATGGATGGCTTCAACGGTCTGGGGCATGACGCTGTCATCGGCGGCAACCACCAACACGACAATGTCCGTCACCTTGGCGCCGCGCAGACGCATTTCGGTAAAGGCGGCGTGGCCGGGCGTATCAATGAAACTGATTTTGTCGCCCGATTGCAACGTCACCTGGTAGGCGCCGATATGTTGGGTAATGCCGCCGGCTTCGCCGGAAACAACATCGGTTTTGCGCAGGGCGTCGAGCAGGGAGGTTTTGCCGTGGTCCACATGGCCCATTACGGTGACCACCGGCGGACGGGGCTTGAGATTGGCCTCATCGTCCTCCGTGCCCTTCAGTCCGATTTCGACGTCGGACTCGCTGACCCGTTTGAAGTTGTGGCCGAATTCACCAACCACAAGCTCAGCGGTGTCGGCATCAATGCTCTGGGTGATGGTGGCCATAACCCCCATCTTCATCAACGTGCGGATAACATCGGAAGCCCGTTCGGCCATTCGGTTGGAAAGTTCCTGAACCGTGATCGCTTCGGGCACGACCACGTCACGGATAATTTTCCGGCCTTCGCTTAAGTGCTCTTTCTGCTTCTGCTTTTCTTTTTCCCGGGCACGGCGGACGGAAGCCAGACTACGGGTGCGTTCGTCGTTGTCGCCGAGGGCCTCGGCAATGGTCAGTTTTCCGGCCCGGCGGCGGGGTTCGCCGCGGCGGGGGGCGGCGCGAGGCTTGTCATCGCGGATACCGCGCTTTGCCCGCAACTTATCCCTGCCCTCTCCTTTTTCTTCTTCTTCTTCTTCAAGAACATTGAGTTTTTTGACCCCGATCTCAGTAGCGGCGATCGCTTGTATTTCCTGCTCTTTTACTTCTTCGACCGACCGCTCGACTTCGACCGTATCGGGAGCGGG
>JAOUPW010000087.1 GCA_029879665.1 Rhodospirillales bacterium
GCGATAGCGCATCAGGGGCTCGAACTTCAGGCCCACATCGGCCAGACTCGGCGTATCGGGGAAGGCCGACGGACGCTCCTTCAGCAGAGTCAGGATCGGTTTGAAATCGCCGCTGTCGAGAAAGTTGCGAACGTCACCGGGTTGCTCGAACAGGGCATCCACCTGACCCCCCTTGAGGGCGCCGTAACGAGGAGCGCCCTTGTCGAAGCTGATCTGCTGAACCTTCATGCCATAGTGATCGGTGATAAACTTCATGTTCAGCCGTTCCATGGAACCTTCCTTGGAAACGTTGGCGATGGTCGATTTTCCACCTTGGGATTTCACATGCTTAACGTAGGATTCCCAATCAGTAAAACGGGTTTCCTTGGTCCGGATATAGATCTGCGAAAAGGTGATCTGGGATGTCACCAGCGGGATCAGGTCCGTCGCCGGGTTCGGCTGGGACGGGTCCAGCGCGTGCGCGCTGGTGGCGTCGTCGATGTGTTCGAGAACGGTGTAGCCGTCCGGTGGGGTTGCCATGTAGGCGGTCATGCCGACAGAACCGGAGCCGCCCGGTTTGTGGTCGCGGTTGACATTGACGCCGGTCAGTTCGGTAAAGGCTTTCGCCATGGCCGCCGCCACTTGTCCTGAACCGCCGCCGGGACCGTATGGCACGACCATGTTCAAGGGTCGTTCCGGAAACCCGTCGGAAGCCTTCTTGTATTGCGCCATGGCCGGTGCGGCCACGGCGAAGCTGACCAAAAGGCCGAGCATAACTCTTGCTAATTTCATGTTGTATTCTCCCTGGTTGCGTGTGCCGTTTTAAGACCGACAGCTTGATTTATTAGATTTCACTTATTCTCGGAAAACGAGCCTAGTACAGGATTTTAATAAAGACAACTTCTAGACTTCGGGCCTCCATGAAACCGGGCTCATCTTTTCTAGCGGTTCGGAAATTTCATAGACACTGGTGATGGCCAGTTCCTGATCATAAGGAACACCTTCCGTTTCTGCCCTAATGCGCAGGCGTTCCTTATAAAATTCCCTGATATCTTCAGGAATCGGCATATCACCACAATCGAATATACGCAGATAACCATCTCCATCGCGGGCGGGCAGCACACGCCCCTTTACTTGCTGGTTGGGTGACCAGGGGATGTCCAATACACCGGCCTCGAAGGCGCGGACGGTGCCGACGGCAACATCCCCGTCACCCATCTCCAGGACCTTATCGACGATGGGACGCACCTCGCGCCCGATCAATTCCTTTTCCCGGATAACCTCGGGATGCTCCGCCAGGCTTATATCCCGGGCCAGATAGACCGCCATGCGGGTCGTTCTCAAGCCTTCGGCGTTGGCCTCAGGGGTTGGAATGCCAAAGGCTTCGTGGGTACTTTTGGTTGTCACGCTGACCGCCCCGCCAAGCGCGGCCAACGTGCCGCCGTAAGAAACCAGGGTCTGGCACTGAGCCTCGTCCTGGGGCCAGGCGCCCATCCAGTGTAAAGACGTCACCGGCGTGAACACATTTTCAAAACCAAGGCGCGTCAGGTATTCCTGAGCCAGTTCGCCGCAGGCCTGAATGGCGGCCGCATCCTGAAACAGATGAAGGGTCTGCCCTAGCTCCAAACCGTAATCGCGGACCCCTTGCTTGACGGCGAGCAGCAAGTCCAGAATGCCGGTGATAATGGCGATGGATGGCGGAATGTTGGTGCCGGTCAGGAACCCGGGCTGACGGCGGTGCAGCGCCACGCCCCGTTCCTGATACAGCGCTGCCAGCCGGTCAAGATATTGGTAGTTGCGGATGCCTTCCGCGATGGTCGTTTCTTTAGTGTAGGACGTGGTGTAGGCGATGCCCGAACCCAGATAGCCCGTGAAACCCGCGGCGAACCCGATTTCACCGGTCAATTTCGGAAAAGACGTTCCCGACAGCACGATCGCCGGCTTGTCGATGGCTTCGATCAGCATGCGCGCATTTTCAACCCCGTAGTTTACGACGGGAAACCCGTTGAGCAAGGACCGCCCTGCCTGTTCCGATTCCCGACGGCCTTTTTCCGCTTCCTCGAACCGTTCGTTGCGGGTGTAACTGTCGGTGGTCATGGGAACCACATCGGCGAAACCTTCCCGGTCCAGGGCGCGCATGAGCCCGAGTTGCATTTCCAGGGTGCCGAAACCTCCCCGGGGCTGGGTCAGGCAGCGGCCTTCGGCAACGGCCCGGCGCATGACCCAGGGAAGTTTCTTGTGATCGGGCAGGTTTTGATGAAAGGCGACCGCCTCATCAAGATCGACGCCGGCGCCGGTCGGCCAGCGGGCCAGATTGTCCCGGCGCAGAGCGTCAAAGTCCTCATCGGCGATACGTTCCGCCGACAGTGCCGGCCGAGCCGCATCATGCAACGGAGGTACGGCCATCACGGGTCTCCTGGGTCAGGGGATGTAAATTGGCGAGGCCGAAATCAAGCGCTACGTCAGGCTCGACCATGGACAACAAGCCGCAGGCATAAAGAATGTAATCCTTGTCCAGGAACAATTTCGGCGCGCGGGGACGAAGAGACATGGGATCGGACTTATCCGCCAAGGCCGCGGCAAGAATGGAATCGGAATTTTCACCATGCACAAGGGCGCCTCCGGTTCCGATCAGCGCCGTGACGTTTCTTAGGTCCTTGCCGTGTTGAACGATGACCGGTCCCATGGGGGTGTAAGCCGTTTCCACGGTTCCCGCATGGCGCCGGACCGAAAGGCCCACGGCTGCCCGGGCCAGGGCATGATCGAAGGCGCGTTCGTCGCTTGTTTCGGGCAAGCGCCCCACGTTTTTTGAAAACAACTCCGTCAAGACCGCCACCCGGTCCCGATCCAGCCCTGAGTCGGCGGCGAAGATTTCCACCCCGGTTTCTTCAATGATCGAATTGATGTTGTGTCGCATACCCAGGTCGCCTTCGACCGTACGCATGGCGTAAGGCGGCGGCAATCCCTGATAGACCGCCCCTTCGTCCTGAGGCATGCCGGTGGCGATGGAATGAACGTCGGTAGTTGCGCCGCCCACGTCGACCACCATCAAGGAACCCAGTCCGGCCCGCCCATGGCCGCCGTCGCCGAGCAGGCGCGCCCCTTCCAGCACCGCCGCCGGAGTCGGCATCAGAACCCGGTCGAACATGTTCGCCGCCCGGTCGATGCCCTTGGCGTGTACGATGCGGTCAATGAATACCCGGCGGATAGCTGCGCGCGCCGGCTCGATGTTCAGTTCGCCGAAATTCGGCATGACGTTGTCTGCGGCGACAATATTTTTGCCTGCCTGTTCAAACTCCGCGCGGACGCCGTCCAGGGCGTTGCGGTTTCCGGCAAAGACCACCGGACAGGAAAGCGATTCTCTTGCCAGCATTGCCCCATTGTGAAGCACGGTCTCTTCATTGCCGCCGTCGGTACCACCGACGAGCAGAAGAATGTCGGGATCGAGGACCGCGATTTCTTCCAGATCGCCGGAGGTCAGTTTATAGGCGAACGATCCCACGAGGCGGGCGCCGGCACCAAGCGCCGCCTGGCGGGCGGCTTCCGCCGTCAGTTCGCGCACCAAGCCGACGGTGACCATGCGCAAACCGCCGGCGGCGCTGCTGGAAGCCAACCGGTAGCTGAAGGCCGGCAGGATTCCCAGTTTTGCTTCAAGATCATCAAGTGCCCTGACGAGGCCGACGGTGATATCGCTGTCCACGGTCGAAGGTCCCTGACCGGCGCCGACGATGCGCGGGTCATCAAGATCGACGGCTCGCAATTTGGTGTAGGTGCTACCGAAATCAATGAGCAGGGCATGACGGTTGGCCGTCATGTGGCAGCCCTTTTCTTTCCTTCAGCGCGGGCGGCAAAGTCGTTTTCCAGGGCGGTGATTACATCTTTCGGCCGCGTTCCCGGAGGAAAGACGCGGTCAAAGCCCATGTCTATGTAGCGCGCTTCTACTTCTTCCCATGGCTGCTTGCCGACGACCAGATTGCCGCCGACGTATATCAGAATATCGCCGATGCCGGCCTCCATACACTGGTCCCGGAACCCCCGGCAATCCAGCTCGCCCTGGCCGTAGAGGGACGAGACCATAATGCCGTCGGCCGCCGTTTCGACCGCCGCCTTGATGAAGGCGTCCGCCGGTGTCAGCGCGCCAAGGGGAACCATCTTGTACCCTGCCTTCTCCAGGGCAAGGCTGAGGATGCGGTTGCCGACTATATGGGTATCGGCGCCGATGACCCCGGTTACCAGAGTCTTCATTCCCGTCCCGTTGATGGATTTTGGACCCATTGCCGACCCTTCCCGTCCCCCTGACCGCGGATTTGTGAAGCCGGGGGAGACAATAAAACAATTAGCCCCGGGGATCAAAAGGAACGGGGAAACCCCGCCCGAACCTGATCATGCTATCCGAACATATCCAGGTTTAGTATAATTCCCCCGGTTTCCGTGCGGTCCGTCATATATTTCTTGAGTGTTTCAACCCGGCTTTTGTCGAAAGCAAGACCAGATGAGTCTGATCCGTTTGTCAATTGAACGTCCCATAGCCGTCGTTGCGGCGGTGATTATGGTTGTCATGTTCGGACTGGTTGCGCTCAAGACCATCCCGATCCAGTTAACCCCCGACATCCGTCGCCCCGTGATTACCATTCGCACTTGGTGGCCCGGCGCGGCGGTGGCGGAAATGGAACGTGAAGTCACCAACCGGCAGGAAGATGCTTTACGTGGGCTGGAAGGCTTGAAAGAAATTCAAAGCTCTTCTTCCAGCGGTTATTCCCGGGTAACCCTGGAATTCGGCATCGGACAGAACATGGACAAGGCACTGTTGCTGGTTTCCAATCGGCTCGACCGGGTCACCGGCTATCCGTCTGAAGTGAAGGAACCGTCGCTGGATACGGCGGGAAGTGACGACATCCCGATTGCCTATTTTGTGCTGACACCCCTTCCCGGCAACACCCGCTCCATCCAGAGCTACCGCGACTTTATTGAAAGCGAACTGCAGGAGCGTATGCAGAGGGTGCCGGGCATTGCGGAAGTCCGGGTCTGGGGCGGCAGCAACCGGGAACTGGTCGTCACCATCGACCCTGCAAAAATGGCACGTTACGGCCTGACCGTACCGGACGTGGTTGACAAGCTACGCGCCGCCAACGCCTCCATATCCGCCGGCGACATGGATGAAGGAAAGCGCAGCTACGTGGTGCGCACGGAGGGAGAATTCAAAACCCCCGAACAGGTCCGCGCCGTGGTTCTGCGAACCCTGAGCAACATCGAAACCGGCCGCGTCGCCCGGGTCACGGTTCAGGACATCGCGGAAGTGGATTTCGGTTTCAAGGAACGGGACTCCGTAATTCGTTACCTTGGCCGTCCCGGACTTTCCATTAACGCCGTCGGCGAGACCGGCAACAATGTAATCGAAACCATGAGGGGCGTCCGCGCGGTGGTCGAGGAGCTCAACCAACGGGTTCTTCCCGAAGCCGGCTTGAAACTGGTCCAGGTTTACGACGAAACCACCTACATCAATTCCGCCATCAGCCTGGTCAAACAGAATGTCTACGTCGGCGGCGCCCTTGCGGCCTTGGTGCTGTTACTGTTTTTACGTTCGGGCGCGGCAACCCTGGTGGTGGCCCTGGCGATTCCCGTCTCGGTGATCGGCGCCTTCGTCGCCATGGCCGGCATGGGCCGTTCCATCAACGTCATTTCCCTGGCCGGCATCGCCTTTGCCGTCGGCATGGTAGTGGACGCCGCCATCGTGGTCCTCGAAAATATCTACCGCCTGACCCAGGAAGGGCGCTCGCGCAAGGAGGCGGCCTATCTGGGCGCCAAGCAGGTGTGGGTCGCAGTGCTGGTGTCGTCTCTGACCACGGTGATGGTGTTCATGCCGGTGCTGGTGATGGATTTGCCCATCGGACAGCTGTTCCGGGACATTGCGGTTGCCGTATCCGTCTCCGTCCTTTTGTCCCTGCTGGTCGCGGTAACGGTGATTCCGGCCCTGGCCAACCGGATGTTGCGCGATGACGGCGGCGCCTCACGGTTGAGGCTTCCGGGCATCGACGACCTGGCGCGCGGGATGGTCAATCTTGCCATCCGATATACCCGCCATGTTTCCCGCCACCGGGTTACCGCCGTTCTGATGGTCGCGGGTATTTGCGGCGTAACCGCGATTTCCACCTATCTGTTTCTGCCCAAGCTGGAATACCTGCCCGAAGGTAACCGCAATCTGGTAATCGGGCGGGTGCTGCCGCCGCCGGGCTACAACCTTCAGACCGCCAATGAGATCGCCAACGATATTGAAACTCAGATCAAGCCCCACTGGGCGTCGGAAACGGGGCCCGAGTCCAAGGCCGGCGAGCCGCCCAAGATCGACCACTTCTTTTTCGTCGCCCGCCGTTCGCACACCTTTATCCGGGCCAGCAGCGTCGATCCCCAGCGGGCCGGAGACCTAGTGCCGATTATCCGCAAGGCCGTTTTCCGGGAACCGGGGGTATTCGGCCTGATCGTGCAGCCGTCCATGTTCGGACGCACCATCGGCGGCGGCCGGTCCATCAACCTGGATATTTCCGGCCCCGATCTGGAAGACATTCTCAACGTCGCCCAGCGGTCCATGGGCATGATCGGCCGGATCCTGCCGCGCCGGGAAGGCACCCAGGTCCGCCCCCGGCCGGGTCTGGAACTCGGCGCGCCGGAAGTGAAGATCATTCCCGACCCCCTGCGTCTGGCCGACAACGGGGTCAGCGTGCGCGACCTGGGCAGCACGGTGGACGCCTTCAACGACGGCCTCAGGGTCGCAGAAATTACGGTGGACGGAGAACGCATCGACCTCACCGTGCGCGGGCCGAAGCAGGAGATCACGCAAACCCAGGGCATCGAAAACCTGCCGGTGGTGACCCGTTCGGGCAAGGTGCTGCCGGCCAGTTCCCTGGCCGATGTGGTGGTGACGTCGGGCCCGACCCAGCTGCGGCACATCGACTGGGAACGCACGGTAACCTTGCAGATCAAGCCGCCGAATAATATGCCCCTGGAACAGGCCATGGATATGATTCGTAGCGATGTGATGGAAAAATCCCGCGCCGACGGCCTGCCCCCGGGGGTGAAAATGCGCATGTCGGGCACCGCCGATCAGTTGACCCAGGCCTGGGATCAGATGGTCATCGATCTGGCCATCGCCATCGCCATTGTTTACCTGGTGATGGCGGTGCTGTTT
>JAOUPW010000088.1 GCA_029879665.1 Rhodospirillales bacterium
GGCCAGGGCCTCATCCAACAGGGCGGCGGGATCAGATTTGAGGGCGGCCGGGGAAAGTTCGGCAACGCGAAACGGATCGGCGGAATCGTCCACCACCGTTCGCAACAAAGCCACGGCGCGCTCCTGGATCAGCCCCTGATCGGGTCCAAAAATAAGAACGGAACGACACGCCGGATCGGGTTGCTTAAGGAAGGAATCAACACGGGCGCCGGAAATTTTCACGGCGCTGCGCTGCCGGAATTATAATGCTGGTCAAAGAAAACGCCCAGACGAACCCGAATTTGTTCCGCCGCTTCACGAAGGGCGCGGGCACGGGCATCCTTGACCGACTGTAGGGTGGCGAAATCCGAAATGAGAATATTGTAGCCGCTGAGAACCTGGGTTTTGTCGCCATAAAGGACCCGACCGGTTGCTGTGTCGGTCAAGATAAAGGATGCGGTTAGATTGAAATTGGCGCGGGTCGCCAGCGCCGTCTTGCGAACGGCAATGTGATTTGTGCTTTCGGATAACGATACCGCCAACGTGTAAAGAGGCGTCGGCGACTGACCCCGGGGAGTCATAAGATCAAGAAGGTGGTTTCGCAATTGCTGCCCTGAGCGGTCGGCGATGGGCTTGATCTGAGTGTGGGCCAGCGCATCGCGCCCGCCGCCCGTGTCCGAGGTCCCGTAAAGGGGCTGAAACCCGCATGCCACGAGCAGAAAAAACGCAGGTAAAAAAATAAACCTAGACCACCACATTGATAATCCTATTGGGCACGACAATCACCTTGCGCGCTGGCTTGCCGGCCATGGCCTGGGCGACATTGGGCAATTGCAGCGCCGCTTCCTCCGCCGCCTTGCGGTCACCGTCCTTGGGCAATTGCAATGAACCGCGAAGTTTGCCGTTGACCTGAACGGCGACGGTAACGACATCTTCATGCAACAACGCGGGATCGGCTTCGGGCCAGGGCGCGTCGGCCAGCAGCCCGTCGTTGCCGAGAACGTGCCATAACTCTTCACCCAGGTGGGGCATCATCGGACCCAGCAACCTGAGCACGACATCATATCCATGGCGCAATACCCAGGGCGCGCCGTCGTCGGCATCGGACAGTTCCTCAAACAGATTGGTCAATTCCCGAATCCGGGCCACCGCCTTGTTGAAATGAAAACGGTCGAGATCGCCGGACACGGCGGCAATGGTTTTGTGAGTGGCGCGAAGGACCTTGTCCGCATTGGGTGAAAGTTTTTCCGGCTTCGGCGATCCACCGTCGGGCAGGGACAGTTTCGGGCGCGTGAACATGCGCCACAGCCGGCCGATATAACGCCATGCGCCGTCGATGCCGGAATCGGTCCAGTCGAGATCCCGGTCGGGCGGGCTGTCGGAAAGCATAAACAGGCGCGCGGTATCGGCGCCGTAGGCCCCGATGATCGCTTCTGGATCGACCACGTTCTTTTTCGATTTGCTCATTTTTTCCGAGCGTCCGACACGGATGGCCTCGCCGGTTTCAAGATGCACGAATTGGGCCCCGCCGTCGTTGCCCACTTGCGAAGGGAACAGCCAGCCGCCGTCTTTATCCTGATAGGTTTCGTGGCAAATCATGCCCTGGGTCATCAGTCCGGCAAAGGGCTCCTTGATCCCGAGGTAGCCGCATTTTCTAAGAGCGCGGGTGAAAAAACGGGAATAAAGAAGATGCAGAACGGCGTGCTCGATGCCGCCGATGTACTGATCCACCGGGAGCCAGTAATCGGCCGCCGAAGAATCGAAAGCGGACTTCGATCGGGGCGAACAGAAACGGGCGAAATACCAGGATGATTCGAAAAACGTATCGAAGGTGTCCGTTTCCCGCCGCGCCGCCTTGCCGCAAGCCGGGCAGTCGGCATTTTTCCAGGTGGGGTGGCGGGCCAAAGGATTGCCGCTGCCCTCGAGTTCAATATCGTCGGGAAGGATAACCGGAAGATCCTGTTCCGGTACAGGCACGGCGCCACATGAGTCGCAATGGATCACGGGAATCGGGCATCCCCAATACCGCTGACGCGACACGCCCCAATCGCGCAGCCGGTAATTGACGGCGCGCTTTCCCGCGCCGGACCGTTCCAGCCTGTCGATCACGGCGGCCTTGGCCTCGGCAACGTTCATGCCGTCCATGAAATCCGAATTGATATGCACGCCGTCGTCAACAAAGGCCTCGTCGGCGACGGTGAAGGTTTTCGCGTCCGCATCGGGCGGCGCCACCACCGGAATAACCGGCAGATCGTAGGCGCGGGCGAAATCCAGATCGCGCTGGTCATGGGCGGGGCAGCCGAAGATGGCGCCGGTGCCGTATTCCATAAGCACGAAATTAGCGACGTAGACCGGAAGCAGCCATTCGGGGTCAAGGGGGTGGCGAACCTTGAGGCCGGTGTCGTAGCCTTTCTTGTCGGCGGTTTCGATGGCCGCTTCGCTGGTGCCGAGGCGGGCGCATTCGGCGATAAAAGCATCAAGCGCCTTGTCGGTCGCGGCCAGCTCCAACGATAGAGGATGGTTGGCGGCGACGGCGCAGAAAGATGCGCCATAAAGGGTATCGGGTCGGGTCGTATACACCGAGAGCGAACCTTCCCGCCCGGACAGCGGAAACGAAACATGGGCGCCTTCCGAACGGCCGATCCAGTTTTCCTGCATCAGGCGCACGCGGTCGGGCCAGCGTTCCAGGGTCTTGAGTTCATCGAGCAGGTCCTGGGCGTAGTCGGTGATCTTCAAAAACCACTGATTGAGCTGACGCTTTTCCACCGCCGCGCCGGACCGCCATCCCTTGCCGTCGATGACTTGTTCGTTGGCGAGGACGGTTTGTTCGACGGGATCCCAGTTGACCCAGGACTCCTTGCGGTAAACCAGGCCTTCTTTAAGAAAATCGAGAAACATTTTTTGTTCGTGCACATAGTATTCGGGATCGCAGGTCGCGATCTCCCGCTCCCAGTCGTAACTGAGGCCCATGGTCTTGAGCTGCGCGCGCATGGCGGCGATGTTGTCGTGGGTCCACTTCTTCGGATGAACCTTGTTTTGCATGGCCGCGTTTTCCGCCGGCAGACCGAAGGCGTCCCAGCCCATGGGATGCAGGACATTATATCCCCGCGCCCGTTTATAGCGCGCAACAACGTCGCCCAGGGTGTAATTGCGCACGTGGCCCATGTGGATGCGGCCGGAAGGATAGGGAAACATTTCCAGGACATAATATTTGGGACGGGCAGGATCTTCCGTAACGGAAAACGTCCGTGCCTTTTCCCATACCGCCTGCCAGCGGGCCTCGACGTCCCGGAAGGCGTAGCGTTCTGAGGGGGATTTGTCGGCTTCCTGGTTCATTTCTAAATGAAGCCCGCTTTTGATTTAAATGAAAGGAACAATTGCGAGGGTTTCATAAGCCGCGCCCAGTAAACGGGGTGATCGCCCGTCATGCTCCGTCAGTTTGAAACGGACTGGCCCCTGAGCTGCCGCGCCCGGGTCAGAATAGAATCTTCGATCTTGATGGCAGTATCGGCGGAGACACCCGCGGTCCGCCAGCCGGCGGCGGGGTCCAGCACTTCACGGAAAACGGCAACCCGGACTCCATCGGCGCGTAGCGCGCGGCCGAGAATGTATACGTTCAGTTTAAACCGTTCATTGGGCGCCTCGGGGGTGGAGTGCCAGTCGGTGATAATGACTCCGCCGAAGGGATCGGCGGAAGTCATGGGCATAAACGAAAGGGTATCCAGGGACGCCCGCCACAGGAAACTGTTGACGCCAATACCGCCGCCGCCTTCGGCCTGTGGTGTTTTCTTGGTGTCGCCGAAAGAACCCAGACCGCCGGTGCCGAATACGGTTTGCCGTTTGGCGAGCACGTCTTCGTAGCTGGACCCGCGCACGACCTTGCCACCTTCCGTGTAGGGATAGTCGGCCTCCAGCTTGTCACAGCCGGCAAGGAAAACGCCTGTCAGCAGAAGCGCCAACAGGGTCGCGCGGGCGGGGGCGGAAGGTAGGCGCATCAGCGAAACTCCAGAATATCCTTGAGAGGCGTGCAGTTAACCACCGTCGGTAAAATTGTCAATACGGCGCCGTCGGCTGTTCGTACCCGAACGCCTCCAGATAGGGGGCGAGAATGGGAAGGCCGTCCTGAAGATGATCTCTGAAAGGCAGCCAGCGCCCCATGGACGAGGTATAGGGTTTTTGGTTGACCTGGTTGTAGCTGGGGGTGTTCACCATGCGCCCGACTTCCGGGCGGTAGTAGTCGAGCATGGCCGGCAGCCACTCAAGGCCAAGAAAGGACGCGATCTCTTTCGTTTCCTTCTCCATTTCCAATACCAGGGTTTCATAGCGGACAATGTGCTGGGGCAGGGGAAGGACGCGGCGGTAAACCTGCCACAGATCCATCATGGCGGCGTAGGCCGTGACCGTGCCTTTGAAGGTATTGAAGTTGGCGAGCAGGGGGGTGGGAAGGAAGATGTTGGCGAAGCAGCTGAAACAGACATCCCGGGGATCGCGCAGGGAAACCAGCACCCGGGCGCCCGGAAACAGCTTTGACACCAGCCCCAGATGGATCAGGTTCGGGGGGTCCTTGTCGACCACGACGGAACGGTTCCGGCCTTCCGGGAGGTAAACATCGGCCCGGCGCCAGTATTCGTCCCGGAGGACGGCGATGTCTTCCGCGGTCAGGCGGTCCAGCCCCGTGGGATAGGGGAAGCCCAGCGCCTCCATTTTTTTGATGACAAAACTCAGAATCGGTTTTTCGTCAATGATTTCAACGTCGGGGCGGGTGGATAAAATTTTGAGCAACAAAGTGGTGCCGGAACGGGGGACGCCGACCATAAACACCGGGTCCGGCCGGTCGCCGGAACCGGGGGCGGGCGTCGGATCGGCCGCCGCTTCCGGCATGTTCCGGAAGTAATTAATAAGGGCGTCCACATCCTTGAAAAAAGACGCGGCCATCCCGGAAAGCCCGGGATGGTTTTCCGCCTGTACCCGGTTGGCCCAGGCGAAATGTTTCATGGCGCTTTCAAATTTCTTCTCGCGCTCGTCGATCTTGCCCAGTTCCTTGGCCGCCGCCGAAACGACAATACGCAGATCCCGGTTCCGGGTCTTGCCATGGGATTTCAGCAGCGCCGACAGTTCCCGGCGCGCCGCCGGCCAGTTCTTTTCCTGGATCAACGCCTTGGCCAGGGTGAGCCGGGCGTCCGCCAGGTTCGGGTTCAGGCCCAGCGCCTTTTCCAGAGCTGTTTTGGCGGCTTCCAGCCGTCCCGCCCGCTCGTGCAAAGCCGCCACATTGGCGAAGGCTTCGGGAATGGGCTTGAGGGCGGCGGCGCGCTCGAAACACGCCAGGGCTTCTTCGGGCTCGTCGATCCCCCTCAAAACCGTTCCCAGGTTGAACAGGGCCTCGGCATAATCAGGGCGGATATTCAGGGCCGCCCGGTAATGACCCACGGCTTCGGTGGTTTTATCCAGTTTTAACAAGGCGTTGCCCAGGTTGTTGTGGGCTTCGAAAAATCCGGAATCCAGCTCCAGGGCCCGGCGGTAATGGCCTTCGGCGTCGCCCGGCCGCCCGGCGGCGTCCAGGGCCTGGCCCAGGTTGTTGTGGGCGCTGGCGTAATCGGGTTTCAACGCGACGGCTTTCCGGATTTGCTTCACGGCTTCGGCGGGGCGGCCCGTCTGAAGGCTGATGATGCCTAAATAATGATGTATTTCAGGATCTTGCGGGGCCCCTGAGAGAAGCTGACGGTAAAGTTTCCGGGCCTCTTTAAGCCGTCCGGATTTGAGCATCGCCAGGGCTTCCCGGCGGCCGCCGCGGGGGTTGGGCCGGGGGGCCGGCGCGTATGGTCCAGAAAGGGGCATGGGCAACGGGTCCGCAACTTCCTCGGGTTAAGGGGGGCTATTTAACATATCCCGGGCTCCCTGGCACGTCCTGTTGCAGAAAAGTCCTCCGGGACGTTGCCGGGTAAGAAAAATCAATGCGACTAAGGGATTTACCGGAGAAGAAAGGGGTGTTGTATAAATGCAACGCGGCCCGGAATTTTGCTTCAGGAAACCGCTCCATTCGTTGACTTGAAACAAGGACCGTGGCTCCATGTGTCCCACGGTACGGGTTAATTGGTCACGGCGTTCGGAATTGCTGCGACAGGCGTATCGAATTTCGTGAAAATCCCGTCCCTCGGTTTTTGGGGGGTTCGTGGGAAAAAAACAAGAGAGAGGAAATAAAATGAAGAAAGTACTATTAAGCACGACCGCCATTATCGCGGCTGGCTTGATTGCTTCGCCGGCTTCGGCCTCCGAAAAGATCAAGCTCGGCCTCGGCGGCTTCATGCAGCAGTGGGTGGGTTTCGCCGACAACGACGACAACACCACCAATAGCGATTACGGCGTGTGGGACCAAGGTGGCAACACCGAAATTTTCTTCACCGGCAGCACCACCCTCGACAACGGCATCAAGATCGCCGTTAAGGTCGAAATGGAAGGCGACGGCGACGGAAACCGGGGTTCCATCGATGAATCCTGGATGGACATTTCGTCCAAGACCCTCGGCAACCTGCGCCTCGGCGCCGACGATATGGTTACCGATCTGATGGGCGTTCAGGCGTCTGACATCGGAATGGGCATCGTCTACTGGGATCGCTGGGTTGTCGTGTCTGGCGCCGTTGCCAATCACCATGACGCCCTTGCTCTCGGCAACGCGTCCGACGAAAGCAAAGTCACCTACATTTCGCCCCGCTTCATGGGCGTGCAGGTCGGCTTCAGCGCCGTTCCTGAACTTGGTGATGGCGTCAACCACGGCGGCATCGCCGTCGGAACCGCCAACTCGGGTGCCTGGGCCGCCGCTGTGAACTACAAGAACAAGTTCAACGGCATCGGCATCAACACCACCTATGGCTACTATCACGAAGGTGATAATGGCGGTTTCACTGCCGGTACGCATAATCTGCAAGCCCATCAGGCTGGTGCGCAAATTACGTACGGCGGCTTCGAACTCGCCGGCGGTTGGGCCAATACCAACGAACAGCACCCGTCTCAGGTCGCTTCGTATGCCGGTCAAGCCGGTAACAACGGCGAAGGCACCGTCTGGAACGTTGCTCTGAAATACTCGACGGGCCCGTATGCCGTTCAGGTTCTCTATTGGGATTCCGAAAAGGAAGGCACGCGAGACCTTAACGGCAATTATGATTCCAC
>JAOUPW010000089.1 GCA_029879665.1 Rhodospirillales bacterium
CGCTCCCTCGGTGGCAGAAGCCCGCAAAATCGCCGAGGCCGATCCCATGCATCTGCGCGGGGCGCGAACATTCCGGGTCCGGCCGTGGCTGTTGAACGAAGGCAGCCTGACGCTAAAGGTGAGTTATTCCGACGGCGGACGGGAAATTAGTTAGCAAGAACTACAACCCTTATGAACGATACCCTTATTCTCAACGACATGAAATTGGACGTCTAGGGTGATCGGGCCTTTCAATCCTAATTAAACGAACCAACTGGAGACACTTATGGGTAAGACAAGCATCATCAAGATTGACGACGTTCCCGTGGTCAAGCGGGGCAACGGCGTTGAAACTACCCTGCTGGTAAACAGCGAGCGCTGTGGCGGCACGATTTTCACTTCCGGCCTGACTCAATTTCCGCCCCACCAGAAAGTCCCCATGCATTCCCATAACTGCGACGAACAGGTGACCCTGCTGGAAGGTGAGGCCGAAGTTGAAATCGATGGCGTACTTACGCCGGTCAAAAAATACGACACCACCTATATCGCCGAAGGGCAGCCGCATCGGTTCATCAATAAAGGCGATGGTCCGTTGTTGATTTTCTGGGTCTATGCCACCGATCATGTGACCCGAACCTTTACCGAAACCGGAGAAACCGTTGAACATCTGTCCAGCGGGGATACCACCACCGTAAAGTCTGCCTAAAGGACATGGCGGCTTTTACCTTTAAATTCGGCGGCTATCAGTCGCCGGCCTCCATCCTCAATCGCGCCGCCCGTATTCTCGGCGACGAGCTGAATGCCCGTCTTGGTGACGAGGTGTCCTTTGAGATGGACGGCAATATTACGGAAAAGGGTCATAACGCCACCGACCTTCTGACCCTGACGGAAAGCGGTGGCCTCACCCTGTGTTACTTTTCGACCAGTTACCTTGCCGCGCGGGTGCCGGAATTTTCCCTGCTCGACCTGCCTTTCGTATTCGATGATCGTGAAAAGGCCTATGCGGTGATGGATGGTCCGCTTGGCGAGCATTTGAAGGAACAAATGCTTGCAAAAACCGGCATGCGGGTATTGGGATTTATCGATAACGGCTTCCGCCATATTTCCAACCGGGTGCGGCCGATCCATACGCCCGAAGATTGCAAGGGCATTTCCATCCGCACGTTGAACAGCGAACTTCATCAAAAAGTCTATGCCCTGATGGGCTTCGAGCCGCAATTCCTCGACGTTAAGGATCTGCTGGAAAAGGTCAGGTCCGGCGGGATCGATGCCCAGGAAAATCCGCTCACCAACATTTACAATTTCGGCATCCACAAGTATCACCGCTATATTACAATGAGCGGGCATTTCTTTGGGGGCGCGGCCTTCCTTTGCCATAATGAAAGCTATCTTTCGTGGCCGGATAAGGTGCGTGAGGCGGTGAACGAGGCGGCGGCCGAGGCGACGGCGGCTCAACGGGGCTTCGCCGCTGCCGAAGACGCGGAAATCCTGGAAAAACTCGATCCATCGCAAAACGAACTTGTGCGGTTGAGCGATGGGGAGCGGGCATCGTTTATGACCGCCGTCGCCCCGGTGATCGTGGAACAAAAAGAAAAATTCGGCACAAAACTTTTTTCCTTTCTGGAACATTAGGGACTTAATCATATGAGCAGTACTCCGACATCCCCCCGCTTGTTTCCGGCGGAAACCACCCGCGGTTTTATCGCCCGCGCCCTTGCCGCAGCCGGTGTCCCCGAAGGCGACGCCCAGGTGGTCGCCGAATTGATGACCGAGATAGACCTGCGCGGCGGTGACGGACACGGCATTTTCCGCTTGGTGCAATACATCAAGCGCATCAAGGCCGGCGGCATCAATGTCAAACCCGATATCAAGCTGGCTAAGGAATCGCCGGGGATGGCAATCGTTGATGGCGACAACGCCATGGGCCATCTGGTCATGCGCCGGGCCGCGGATGTTGCCATGGAAAAGGCGGCCAAGTGCGGCGTCGCCTGGGTCGGTACCCGCAATAGCAACCACGCCGGCGCGGCCGCCATTCACGCCATGATGCCCCTGGAACGGGACATGATCGGGCTCTATGTCGCGGTCGGGAACGCCAACCATCTGCCGCCCTGGGGCGGCACCGAAATGCTGCTCAGCACCAATCCCCTGGCCGTTGCCGTTCCGGCGCTGGATGAACCGCCCGTCGTGCTCGACATGGCATCCACGGTGGCGGCCTACGGCAAGGTCAAGATGGCCGCCCAGCGCGGCGAGCAGATGCCCGTTGGCTGGATGATCGATCGAGAGGGAAAGCCGCTGACCGACCCCAACCGTGCCGATGACGGGTTTCTGCTGCCCATCGGGGGTTACAAGGGCTACGGGCTGTCGCTGATCTTCGGTCTTCTCGCCGGCACCCTGAACGGCGCCGCCTTCGGCAAGGATGTGGTCGACTTCAACGCCGACGACACCACCCCCACCAATACCGGACAATTCCTGGTCGCCATCGACATCAAGGCCTTTGCCGACGTCGAAGGTTTCAAGCGCCAGGTGGACGGAGTAATCCGAGCCATACGGGCGTCGCCGACCCTGCCCGGGTTCGATCGGGTTTTTCTGCCCGGTGAACAAAGCCACGCAAAATTTCAGCGCCGCAATGTCGACGGCATACCCATTCCGGACGTATTGTTGGGTAATCTTGAAAAGCTGGCCGGTGAACTTGGCATTTCCGGACTGGGTTAATTCGCCAGCGCCAGATAGGTTCGTTTCACGTTGTAGCGGTGGCGTCCGGTCATGACGACGGCCATGGGATCGTCGGGCGGCAGTGAGAAGGCTTTGCTCTGGGTGACCCGGTCCATGGCTTCTTCCAGGGACCACCCGGCGCGTACGGCTTGCTTGACGCCGTCGGTCACTTCGCTGAAATAGACGAGATATTCCTGCAGTAGTTCCGCCCCGACCATGGTCCGGTGCGCCGGAACGAGGACTTCCACATCCAGCGTCTCGATGAAACGCTTGAGCGTTTCCCTGAACTTTATAGCGTCGGTTTCCAGCGCAAGGCCGAAAATGCCGCCGGTCACGTTGCCGGTCCAGGCGGCTTTGGCGCCTGGGGCGTAAACGATGGTATCGCCCGGGGTGTTGGCGGGGCCGAAATAGTGGCACTCGACCACGCACCCTCCCAGATCGACTTTGTAGTACTCTTCGAACTCGACGTCCGCCGTGCGCAGGGTCACGCCGTCAAAAATTGACGGGTCATTGTCCACGCACGGGGTCATGAAGTCTTTTTCTTCTTCCATGAACAGAACGCGGCGGGCGGTTTCCCGCTGCTGGATGATCACGGTTTCTTCCGGAAAGGCGCAATTCCCAAAGGTGTGATCTCCGTGATAGTTGAGGTTGACGAGGTGAGTTAGCGGTTTGTCCGTAACTTCGCGGATACGCTCCTGAATCTGGTGAGCCATGGGGACGGAGAAGTGAGCGTCGATCACCAGCACGCCCTGCTCTCCAACCACGAATCCGGTGTTGTTCACCCCCGGGATCGACGACAGCAGGGCATAAGCCCCACATCCCAAATCCTTTACTTCAAGGCGGGCGCCGGTGGGGTTGAGCTTCCATTTGCTGAAGCCTTTAGGGAAGTTCTCCCATTTAAGTAGGGAAATTTTTTCACTCATTTTGCCTCCTTTCCCAGGGTTTATCAGCTTATCTCGGTGTCTGGTCATAAGAGAATAACATTGTCTTAGAAAAAAAAGACATAAAAGCCGATATGTAATTGAATGTGGCGGTTTCTTAGCCCGATGACAATGGACGGGCTTTGGTGTTTCAAGTTAAGCTTGAAAGGCGAAGAGGGAGGAATACCGCCAAATCAACACTCAGAATCTTACGGCGTATCCGGGTTCCATCCGGGACATTTCTCTTGACCAGCGCCTATTCTTGATCACACTCCGCTGTTCAAGAATAAGTTTCAGGAATAAAGCCAGATTATTTGGCTTTGTTTGTCAGTGAATCTGTAACTGGGAGAACCAACGTTATGAAACTACCCAAATTTCTTACCGGTCTTTCCGTATCGGCCGTTACCTTTGGCGTTCTGCTTGCGTCCATGGGTCCGGTCGAAGCTAAGGAAATCACCGTCCGGATCGGTTCGGGCCATCCGCCTACGGTCGTTTATGCCGGCCTGATGAAAACTTTCTTTCAGACCGAACTGAAAAAGGCGGTTGAATCCAAAACCAGCCACAAGATCAATTTCATCGAAGGCTACAGCGGTTCCATCGTCAAGGTGTTCGATGTTTTTGAAGGGGTCCAGAACGGCGTCATCGATATCGGTGGTTTCTGTTTTTGTTTTGAGGCTTCCAAGCTGCCCATGCACGCCTTCCAGATCATGCTGCCCTTCGGCACCATGGATCCGGTGCAAAGTGTGGCAATCGCCAGGGATGTCTACAAACAGTTCCCGAGCCTTTCGGAACGCTTCCAGAAATATGGCCAAACCCTGCTCGCCCCCATCGGTGACGGCGGCTATAACCTGGGTACCAACTTCCCCTGGAAAACCACGGCTGACCTTAAAGGCCACAAAATTCTCGGTGCCGGACTCAACCTCAACTGGATGAAAGAAGCCAACATGGGCATCATTCCGGTTACTGACGGGTTGCCTGGCTGGTACCAGAAAATCAAAACCGGCGTTGCCGAAGGCGGCATCATGTTCCCCAGCGCCTGGGGCCCGGTTTTCAAGTTGCATGAAGTCGGCAAGTACTACACCACCATCGGCTTCGGCTCCATCACCTGGCATGGCCTGTCGATCAACAACCGCTATTGGAAATCCCTGCCGGCTGAAGTTAAGCCGATCTTCCAAGAGGTCGCCGACCGTTATTCCATCAAAACCGGCGAATTCAATAAAATCGGCTACAAAAAGGACATGGATTGGTTGCGGAAGAATATTACCGTGAGCGACCTGCCTGACGCTGTCCGTCTTGATTGGGCGCAAAAACTTGCCCATTGGCCGCAAAAACACGCCAACGAACTTGAGCAGAAGGGCTTCCCTGCGAAGGCCATCCTCAATGCGACCTTGGACGCAGCCGAAAAGGTCGGCTACAAATGGCCGGTGCGTTACGTCGTTAAATAAGCACGGCCTACGTCATTCTTATCCACGAGTGACATAGTCCATATACCGGTTGCCGGCTGAAGGCGTCTCTATCGCACTTCAGCCGGCCATCCGGTAATTCCAATCCGTTAAATAACGTTCGTTGAGGGAGAAGAAACTTGTCGATCATCAAATTCAGTGATCGTCTGTCCAAATTTCTTATGGTGGCGGCGGCGGCCTGGGCCTTTGGACTTTCATTTCTGGTGATGGCGAACATCGTCGGCAGGTATGTATTCGACAAGCCGATCTACGGCACTGCTGAAATCGTTGCCGCTTCCATCGTTATTGTCGTCTTTCTGCAGGTCGGCTACGCCATCCGGTCACGCTCCATGCTTCAGGCGGATTTCCTGGTCATCCATCTGCCGGACAAGGTGCAGAGGGTCTTACTGGCCTTGGGTTATTTGCTCGGCGCGGCCTTCTTTCTGATGATCATCACCGGCGGCTGGGAGGAAAGCGTCCTTTCCTACGTCGAAGGTGAATACGAAGGCGAAGGTGCGTTGCGTGTACCCTCCTGGCCTGCCCGTTGGACGGTCCTGTTCGGCAGCGCCCTGGCTATGATCAATTACTTGGTTATGGCTTATATCGACATATTTAAGCCGGAATTGTTGGATTCGGAAGTTGATCCCAACGCCGCCTCCCTATAACCAATACCGGCAACAAGTGAGTGTAGTCCATTGTTTGAAGTAAATATCGCCGCATTGCTCATCATCTGCCTGATTGGCTTGGTAGCCATCGGTGTCCATATCGCCATTGCTCTCGGCATGACCAGCGCGCTTGGCATTTTTCTTGCCACCGGCGCCGACATGAACGCTTTTCACACCGTGCAGACGATGTTGGCGGCGACGGCTTACGAAGCCATCCGCGCTTACGTTTTTGCCGTCATTCCCTTGTTTATGCTGATGGGGGAATTCATCGGCAAATCGGGAACCGTCACCGATGTCTATCGTGGGATTAACCGATTGCTGCGCAAAATACCTGGCCGCCTGGCCATCGCCACGGTGATGGGGAATGCGTTGTTCTCTTTCGTCACGGGTGTCAGCATCGCCTCAGCCGCTGCTTTTTCACGCATCGCGTATCCGGAAATGAAACGCTACGGCTACCACAAAGGCTTCGCCTTGGGTGCGGTCGCCGGTTCAAGCTGCCTCGGTATGCTCATCCCACCCTCGGTGCTGATGATCGTCTGGGGCATCCTCACCGAACAATCCATTGGCCAGATTTTTGCTGCCGGTATCTTGCCCGGTTTGCTTTTGGCGAGTCTGTTTATCATTTACGTATTCGCCGTAGCAATTATTTCGCCGGCAACCGTCGGCATCATGGGGGCCGCAGAATCCGCTGCTGCTGCAGGCGCCGACGTGACGGCAACGGACGAGGATGAAGTCTCTACTCTCCAGTTCATGATCAGCCTAACCGGTATCATCTTCGTCATAGTTGCCGTTCTCGGCGGCATCTGGTTCGGTGTGTTTACGCCGACCGAAGGCGCCGGCGCCGGCGCCCTCATCGGTCTGGCGTTGGGCATCATCAAGGGCATGCGCCTCCGAGATGTTATCGACTCCATTCTGTCGGTGGGTCGAACCTCGGCGCCGATCCTGTTGCTGCTGGTTACCGCCGCGCTCTATTCCAGGACTCTCGCCATGACCGGCCTGGCCAACGCCATTGAAGGCGTTTTCTTAGGCTCTGGCATGGAGCCCTGGATGATCATTTCGGTCATGGTTTTGATCTGGTTCCTTCTCGGCATGATTATCGATTCCATTTCCATCATGTTGTTGACGGCGGCCATCTTCGCGCCCATCGCCACAAAACTGGGTTTCGATCCCATTGCCTTTGCCGTCATCGCCATCATCGCCATCGAGGCCGGCTTGCTGACGCCACCTTTCGGGCTGTTGGTCTATACCGTGAAATCGGCAATTCAGGACTTTGATCCGGACATGAACGTGATGACCATTTTCAAAAGTTCGACGCCGTATTGGATAATCATGCTGGTTGGCATGGTATTGATCGTCATCTTCCCCGAGATCGCCACCTACCTGCCGAACTTGTTATTC
>JAOUPW010000090.1 GCA_029879665.1 Rhodospirillales bacterium
CGGAATATCTCTGCCGGCATGCCGCTCACTGTTGAACGGGATAACGATAAAAATCCTGTCATTGCGCTTAGGGAAATCGCTGAAGAAACGATCGATCTTGGCGAATTGGAAGAATCCCTTATCAAGGGCCTTCAGAAACACGTCGAATATGATGAGCCCGTTGAAGAGGAACTGGATCTGATCGCTCTCCATCAGGAATTGACCAGCGGGACGTCGCGGGAATCCGAAGCCATCGGCAACGCCAGCGAGATAGATGAAAATCCTGAGGACGTCTTCAAGAAAATAGATGAGCTCAATGCCGAAGAAGAAGCCGCGGAAGATATCCTGACGATTGAGGATGAAGGCGCGGCGGATCTTGGTGGCGAGGTCATGCTTGAAATGACGGACGAGGCCGATTCCGAGGAGAAATGATTTTGACTCGGCGGCTTCATATTCCCTGCTTTCTTTGCCGTCATCAGCCTTTTTTATCAATTCATAACTTTGTTTCTCAGTGTAGCCCATGGGCGAGGCCCGGAAGCGGGGCTGTATGATTCGCCAATTCGAATTAGTCGAAAAAATAAAATCCTACGATCCCAACGCGAACGAAGAAGCTCTCAATAAAGCCTATGTCTTTGCAATGAAGGCACACGGCTCACAAGTAAGGGCTTCGGGTGACCCTTATTTTTCACATCCTCTCGAAGTCGCGGGTATTCTTACGGATTATAAGCTGGATACGGCCACGATTATTACGGCGCTTCTTCACGACACCGTCGAAGATACCAATGCATCATTGGAAGATATCAAAAAACTGTTCGGCGAAGAAACAACCCGTCTGGTTGATGGTGTTACCAAGCTAACCCGTCTTGAGCTTCAATCCGACCATGCCAAGCAGGCGGAAAATTTTCGCAAACTTCTTTTGGCAATGTCCGAAGATATTCGCGTTCTTCTGGTTAAATTAGCCGACCGTCTGCACAATATGCGAACCTTGCATCATATTAACGACAAAGCAAAACGCCATAGTATTGCTTTGGAAACCATGGATATCTATGCCCCGCTTGCCGAACGGATCGGTATGCAGGAAATGAAAAGCGAACTCGAAGATCTGGCTTTTTCCCAATTGAATGCCGAAGCAAGAGAATCAATTCTTGCCCGTCTTGGCTTTCTGCGGGAAATGGGAGGAAGCCTGGTCGCGCGGATCATTGCCGAACTTCAGCAAACCTTTGAAAATGCCGGAATTAAAGCTGAAATTATTGGCCGCGAAAAAACGCCGTATTCAATTTGGCGAAAGATGCAGCACAAAGAAGTCGGTTTTGAGCAACTTTCTGACATCATGGCTTTCCGCGTTATCGTTTCCTCGGTAGAGGATTGCTATCACGCTCTTGGCGTAGTGCACAGCGCCTATCCGGTGGTGCCGGACCGATTCAAGGATTACATAAGCACTCCCAAGCCGAATGGTTACCGATCCCTTCACACGGGTGTTTTCGGACCTGAACGCCAACGCATTGAAATTCAGATACGCACCCGGGAAATGCACGAAGTCGCGGAAATCGGTGTTGCCGCCCATTGGCAGTACAAACAAGGGTATGGCCAAAGAGAAGGTCGGCAATACCGGTGGCTGCGCGAACTCCTCGAAATTCTTGAACACGCTTCTGGTCCGGAAGAGTTTCTCGAACACACGAAGCTTGAGATGTTCCATGATCAGGTTTTTTGTTTTACGCCCAAGGGAGAGATTATCAACCTCCCCAATGGGGCAACTCCGGTTGATTTCGCTTATGCCGTTCACTCGGAAGTAGGCGATAAATGCGTCGGCGCGAAAATTAATGGTCGTATGATGCCGCTTCGAACCAACCTGGAAAATGGCGATCAGGTTGAAATCCTCACTTCAAAGGCGCAAACGCCTTCCCCGACATGGGACCGGTTCGTTGTAACCGGCAAGGCAAGGGCAAGAATCCGAAAATATGTCCGAACCAAGGAACGCGAACAATATTTAGAATTGGGAAAATCAATTCTGGCGAGAGCGTTCAAAGAAGAGGAATACGAATACACGGAAAAATCCCTGAAAAGCGTATTGAAGGTCTTTAACGTCGATTCTGTCGATGACTTGTGCGCAAATGTTGGCGCGGGTATCCAAACCGGGCGGGAAGTCCTGGAGGCTGTCTTTCCGGGGATCAAAAAGAAGAAGAAGGGCGCTGCGCAAAAAATTATTTCCCTTGCGGGTGTCCGCAGCAAGAAAGATAAGGGCAAGCCAAGCGAAAATGCCATTCCCATCAAAGGCCTGATTCCCGGCATGGCGGTCCACTACGCAGGTTGCTGCCACCCGCTGCCCGGGGACCGGATTGTCGGAATTGTTTCCACCGGCAAGGGGGTGACAATTCATACCATTGATTGCGCCATTCTGGAGCAATACGCCGAGGTTCCGGAACGGTGGCTGGATGTTTCCTGGGAGGTGGGGGCGGAACTTCCCGAATTCCATGTCGCCCGTGTCCACCTGACCGTTCTTAACGAACCCGGAAGCCTGGGGTCCTTGTCCATGATTATTGCAAAAAACGAGGGAAATATCAGTAATCTGAAAATTACGCACCGTTCCTTGGATTTTTTCGACCTCCTTATTGATATCGAAGTCCGTGACGTCAGGCATTTGACGGATATTATCACGGCCTTAAGGGCCGCGCCGGTCATCAATCTTGTTGAAAGAGCAAAAGGGTAGGTCGGTAGGGTCGATCTCGATCCTAAAAAAATTAATATCTATTCGGGTCGGATTTTTTCTATATTTTAAACCGGTATTTCCTATATTTTTAAAATGTTCAGGCGCAACCAAAAACTCTCTTTTCCCGAAAGGGCGCGCGACTTCCTCTGGCCTCGTTCCGGATGGCGGCGTTCGTCGCAGTATATCTTTCATCGGGTTGCGCGCATTCCCGGCACGCCGTATTCCCTGGCGGCGGGATTTGCCTGCGGGGCCGCCGTATCCTTTACGCCGTTTATCGGGCTTCATTTCCTCATGGCCGCAGCGCTGGCCTTCGTGATCCGCGCCAATATTCTGGCCTCGGCTATCGGAACCGCAGTTGGCAACCCCTGGACCTTTCCTTTTATCTGGATCTGGATATACGAACTTGGCCATGGACTGATCGGTACCGATGCCGTGGGAGGAGAAAAGCAGGACTTTATCTCCTTGTTTTCCTCCATTATCGAATCCTTTCTGCGTTTGGATTTATCCTTTTTTATTGATAAGGCCTTTCCAGTTTGGTTCCCGATGCTGATCGGAAGCCTTCCGACGGCGTTGGTTGTCTGGATTATTTTTTATATTCCCTTGCGGCCGTTGATCGACAAATATCAAAACCGCCGCCGTCGCCGTCGCCGCCGTGCCATGGCAGCAGCAAATGAATCCTTCATTCAAAACAATGGCAATCATGGGAAAATGGAATCTGAATTGTGACGCGCCCATTGCGCCTCGGCGTCAATATCGATCATGTTGCGACAATCCGGAATGCCCGCGGCGGCATGCATCCCGATCCGGTGCGCGCGGCCAAACTGGCCGAGGAATGCGGCGCTGATGGAATAACGGCCCACCTGCGTGAAGACCGCAGGCATATCTCGGACGAAGATATCACCCGGCTGGTCAATACCATCAACATTCCCCTTAATTTTGAAATGGCGGCAACCCGTGAAATGCTGGAAATCGCCCTGCGTCATACCCCCCATGCTGCGTGTATCGTGCCTGAAAAAAGACAGGAAAGAACCACGGAAGGTGGCCTGGATGCTGTTGGCGGGCACGATCATTTGGCGCCGTTCATAAATGATTTGGGAAAATCCGGAATCAGGGTTTCTCTTTTTGTCGAGCCTAACCGGGATCAATTGAATGCGGCCAAGTCGCTGGGGGCTCCGGTCGTGGAACTTCACGTCGGCGCATATTGCGATTCATCCGGCAACGAACAGGAGCGGCAGTTTCAACGAATTGTCGATGCCGCGCGCTATGCCGACGAAATAGGCTTGGAATGCCATGCCGGGCATGGTCTCACTTACGAAACGGTTTCCCCCATAGCCGCCATTCCCAGCATTGTTGAACTCAACATTGGCCATTTTCTGATCGGCGAAGCCATTTACGTCGGATTGGAAGAAAGTATTAAACGTATGCGGCAAATAATGACCGAGGCTCGGGAAGGGGCTTCGGGACTGACGGAATGAATGAATGATAATCGGCATTGGGACTGACTTGTGCGATATACGCCGGATTGAAAAGACCCTGGAGCGTTTTGGGGATCGTTTCACCGAACGGGTTTATACTGCAAACGAAAGATCGAAATCCTCGAAACGCCCTAATCCGGCGGCGGCGTTTGCCCAGAGATATGCCGCGAAGGAGGCCTGCGCCAAGGCGCTTGGCACGGGGTTCCGGGATGGGGTGTTTTGGCGTGATTTGGGTGTGGAAAACCTGCCTTCGGGCAAACCATTTATGACCCTGACCGGGGGGGCGCTTAGTAAACTTGAGGAATTGACCCCGGATGGAATGAAATCGCAGGTGGACTTAACCCTGACCGACGAGTATCCCATGGCCCAGGCGGTGGTTGTCATATCCGCCGTACCGGCTAAATGAAAGTGACCCTGAAAACCCTTGGTTTTGTTCCCTTTTCGGCCTTTGATGCAGCCTTGACAGGGAAGGCGCGTGCTGACTTGATCGAGGTTCGAATTAATCCTGTAATAACATATTGTTGAACGGAAAATAGATGAGTCGCAAAAGCTCAGGTGGCATTGCCGAAACATTCTGGACCGTAATTTATGCGGTCGTTATCGCTCTCGTCGTGAGAACGGTTGCATATGAGCCGTTCAATATCCCGTCCGGTTCCATGATCCCGACCTTGCTGGTTGGCGATTATCTGTTCGTTTCCAAATTTTCATATGGCTACAGCAAATATTCACTGCCGTTTAGTCTGCCGCTAATTCCCGGAAGGATCTTTTTTTCTGAACCGGAACGCGGGGATGTTTTCGTTTTTAAACTTCCGAAGGATAACAAGACCGATTACATCAAGCGGATCATTGGCCTTCCCGGAGATAAAATCCAGGTTGTTGGCGGTATTCTGAATATCAACGGCAAACCCGTCCAGCGGGAGAGAGTCAACGATTTTATTGACAAAGATGACGCCGGAAACCGATATCCGGTCACACGCTATATTGAAACCCTTCCGAATGGCCATCGTCATGAGATTCTCGAAGTCAGTGATGTGCAACCAAACGATAATACTCGCGTCTATACGGTACCCAAGGGTCACTATTTTGCGATGGGAGATAACCGGGATAATTCCAGCGATAGTCGTTTTTCTGATGTCGGATATATTCCAAGGGTGAATTTGGTCGGGCGTGCGGAATTTATTTTTCTTTCCGTCGATGGCGCATTGTGGAAAGCGTGGCAATGGTTCTGGACGCTTCGTACCGACAGGTTTTTTCAAGGCATAAAATAGGTTTTAATTAAGCAGCTTTCCTATGGATATTCATGCAAGAAACTACTGATGATCTTGAATCGGTCTTGGAACACCGTTTTGCCGACAAAGAGCTGCTCACCCGGGCCCTGACCCATACCAGTATTACTAAGTCCCGTTCCGATCGTGGGAATAGCTATGAACGGCTTGAATTTCTGGGGGACAGGGTTCTTGGTCTGGTGGTCGCCCGTCTTCTTTTTGATTTTTATTCCGATGAAGACGAAGGTGCATTGTCGCGACGCCAGACGGCCCTGGTCCGCCGGGAAGCCCTGGTTCGGGTCGCCGAAACGATCCAATTGGGACGGCACATCGTCCTTTCGCACGGCGAAGCGGATGCCGGTGGGCGGACCAACCCCGGGATTCTTGCCGACATTTGCGAAGCGTTGATCGCGGCCCTATACCTGGACGGCGGCTTGCAAGCTGCGGAACGGTTTATCCGGAGTTACTGGACGGAAATGATGAAGGAGAATTTGACCCCTCCCTGGGATGCCAAGACCGAGCTTCAGGAATGGGCACAAGGACAGGGATTGCCACTGCCCATTTATTCCGAAATCGAAAGGGAAGGGCCGGCGCATGCGCCCACCTTTACCATCGAGGTTTCGGTTGAAGGCGAAAAACCAATTTCAGCCAAGGGTTCCTCCAAGCGGTTTGCCGAACAGGAAGCCGCCGGCGCCCTGCTTGAAAAGATCAGGGCCGGTGAACATGGGTGAGTCATTGACCCGGTGCGGGTTTGTCGCCGTCGTCGGCGCCCCCAATGTGGGCAAATCGACCCTTATCAACCGGCTGGTCGGAACCAAGGTTTCCATCGTCTCGCCCAAGGTGCAAACAACTCGGACCCGGGTGCTCGGCATCAGCCTGCAGGGGAATTCCCAGGTCGTTTTTATCGATACGCCGGGTATTTTTGAGCCTCGCCGCCGTCTCGACCGGGCCATGGTCGCGGCCGCCTGGAGCGGCGCCCAGGATGCGGATATGACGGTCCTGTTGGTGGACAGCGCGAGGGGCATCGACAAGGATACCCGGGCCATCCTCGACCGGCTTAAGGAACAGGAGCATAGACCTCTCCTTCTCGCTCTCAACAAGATTGATCTGGTAAAAAAACAGGATTTGCTCGCCTTGTCCCACTCATTGAACGCCGATGGGCTTTTCTCTGAGACCTTCATGATATCCGCCGCCACCGGTGACGGTTTGCCTGAATTGATGAGTTTCCTGACCTCGAGCGTTCCGGAAGGACCATGGCATTTTCCTGAAGATCAGGTTTCCGACATGCCGCAACGCATGTTGGCCGCCGAAATCACCCGCGAGCAGATATTCCGTCAACTTCACCAGGAGCTTCCCTATGCCGCGACCGTGGAAACGGAAAGCTGGGAAGACAAGGACGACGGCAGTATCAAGATTAATCAGGTGATCTATGTCGAACGGCCGGGCCACAAGGGAATCTTTCTCGGCAATAAAGGAAGCCGTATCAAGTCCCTGGGCGAAGCATCGAGAAAAGAGCTGGAAGAGATCTTCGAGACCCGTGTGCACTTGTTCCTGTTCGTCAAGGTGCGCGAAAAGTGGGGCGATGATCCCGACCGCTATCGGGATTGGGGACTTGATTACAACGCCTGAGGGAATAAGACCGGTGTGT
>JAOUPW010000091.1 GCA_029879665.1 Rhodospirillales bacterium
AACTTACCTGAAGGAGACTTAAGCGAGGTCATCTACGATATCCGACACGGCGGACTGGGCAGCAATCCTTTCATTGTGACCATCACCCTGACGGCTGAACCTTGCGACGAGAATGTTAGTAACATGATGAAATCAGGGACTGATTCGGTGCTGGTCAAACCCCTGAACCAATTCTTTTTCGCCGATCGGCTGCAGACCATGATCCAGGCGCGCAAGCGTTTTGCCGTAAGCGCCAATTACATTGGTCCGGACCGCCGCGGCAAAAGCCGGGGAAGCGAAGACTGGAACCAATTGATCGCTGTTCCCAATCCGGTGCAGGACAAAGTTTCCGGTCAAGTAGATCAGGTGAGAAAAGCGAGGGCCATTAAAGCCACCATGAAAGCCATCAATGAACAGCGGGTTGCCCGCTACGGCACACAGATTAATATTCTTCTCGACAAGATCGTTTCTGAAAGTCCGCCGCTCGAATCTTCCGGTACAATCCGCTTTAACGATGTGGCGCTGGAGAATCTTTTTATGCTTGGCACTATTGCACATGATTTCGTGCGGCGGTTAAAAGGCACCAGGTTCATTACCCTGTCCGAAATGTCCCTGACTTTGCGAAACATGACAAATGCTTTGATGGCAAGTCCGGACCGAATTGACCCCGAAGATTTGTACATTATTTCCAAACTGGGCCGGGTTATACAGGATAAATTCGCGAGGACGGAGGAAGAAATCCGACGAGAAGAATTGGTGAATTCCAAATAAGTTTTGTTATCCGGTTTTCTTGTTGGCTTTCACCCAGTCGATGAGCTTCGGTTTCAGGGCATTCCATTTCATGGCCGCAGCTTCGGAAACGGCTTCGATTTCATTTTCGTTGTTGGCTTCCATTTTTCCGAAATCGCCGACAACATGGAAAAGGAACTCCTGGGCAAACTGTTTATCGCCCAATAACGCCCTGCCGGGCGAACCGAAAACTGAGTCGAATGAACGCATGAAAGGTGTCAAGGTTGGCGTCGGAACTTTTTCCAGCACCTCCAGGGTTTCGATGCAAAGATCAGGGAAATGCGGGCCGTAGGCTAGAACGCGCTTGGCAGGCATGCCCAGCAGCTCGACAACGAGTTGCTGATTGCCGCCGAAAAATTTCCATATCCGATCGTCGGTTAGCTTTGAATAAAACTGAAACTGCTTGTCATCGGCCTTGCAGACGCCCCGAATTGCAGCGGGTTCGATGCGCATCATTTCCATAAACCTGTCGCCCGTGACATCGCGGGCATGCCGGATATCGGCAAGGTCCATGCTGGCAACCATATGCAGCGTTTCCGGGGTTTTGAGAAAATAGACCGCTTTGTCCAGTTCGCGGAAATGATCCGCTGTCATCTCTTGCGCATACATTTCCAAAAGCGGAAGTTGCCAGATAAATCCGATCCGCGATCTGATTTCTTTGGGCGTTTCGCCGGAAAGATCCTTTCCAGCCTTGGTGAATACGCGGTCGGCGCATTCACAGATGATCATGCGTTCGACTTCTCCCAGCGTGACGCCACATACAAGCTTTTCATTTCCATCGCGGACGAGTTCCCCCTTCTCATTGACGGCGATTCCGGTTCCGGATTCCGGATTTTCTTTAAACCGGGTAAAACTCAAATGCAGGTGGGCAGGGTGAGCGAGCAGGTCCTCAAAGGTGGCAGCTTCCGGAACCAGCCCTTTTCCCTGCATTACCGTGAGAATTTTTCGGGCCCCTTCCGTCAGTCGCCGATATAAATCCGGGGAGGGTTTGATAAGTTTTGGCAGCATTTTCCGGACCAGCTATGAAGGCTTCTAAAGCCATATAGGAATCGAGGATGCAAATTGCAGTAAAAAAGTTGCCAGATGTAAATTAGAGTAAGCAGTAAATACCGTTAATAAATTAAATATAGGATAACTTTTACTTGTAAAAGTAGCCTGGGTCTTTTCCTTGTTAAGCCTGCCCGAATATGCTTTATCCCATTAGGATAACATGTTTTCACGGATTATCTCGGTTGTACTCAGATTAAGGCGGAAAGGAAAGTACGAATGTTTGATTTTAGGGTTCGGGTGGCCGTGCTCATGGTTTTTACCGGCTTGG
Source organism: Rhodospirillales bacterium (assembly GCA_029879665.1). GTDB lineage: Bacteria > Pseudomonadota > Alphaproteobacteria > Rhodospirillales > JAOUPW01 > JAOUPW01. Next base: position 2,087 of record JAOUPW010000091.1, read on the forward strand.
TTTTTCCCGCGCATCAATCCTTTGCCGCCGGGCATAACCCTGATCCGGTGGCGGCCATCGTCAATGGCATGAAAATTTACCGCTCCGAAATCGAGGCCGCCCGAGTCCGCCTGCCCGAACAGTTCCGCTCGGCGCCTTTTGAAAACGTCTATTTAATTCTTCTCAACGGCGTCATCGATACCAAATTGGCGGCATTGCGGGCCCGTTCGGAAAAGTTACACGAGGATCAAAAGGTTAAGGCCCAGATTGCCTCCGTGGAAGATCAGATTCTGGAAGGCGCCCTGATCCAAAAACACCTCCGGGAAAATATTTCCCAGGAGGCGCTGCAAAAACGTTATCAGCAAGCGATCAAGTCTACGGAAGCCAAGGAACTGGTGCGCGCCCGGCATATCCTGCTTGAAAACGAAGGGCAGGCAAAAAAGGTAATCGAAGAACTGAACGCCGGCGCCGATTTCGCGACTTTGGCGAAAACGAAATCCACCGGCCCGTCGGCGTCCCGGGGCGGTGATCTGGGATATTTTGCCGAAGGGGAAATGGTCCCTGAATTTTCCAAGTCGGCGTTTTCCTTGAAACCGGGAACCCACACCATGGCGCCGGTGAAAACGCAGTTCGGTTGGCACGTGATCAAGGTCGAAGACCGTAAACCTGCGCAACCTAAGTCCTTTCAGGATATGGAGAATTCCCTGCGCGAGGAGGAATCCCGCGCCCTGGTGTCGGCGTTGGTGAAAAGCATGCGCCAGAAAGCGGCGATCACGCGGTACAATCTTGACGGCACGGCCATGAAAGCGGAAAAATAATCCGTTTGCCGCCGGTTTGATCCTTGAAGCGGGTTTCACTAAACCCTGAGGCAGGGTAAATAAGCCAACTGGTACTTGTCTTTCAAAGCGCGGTCCAACTGTCATGAGCAAGATTTCCCCTCTCGCCCCGGAACGGTTTCCGGTCATGCCGCCCTTGGCCGGCGTCCGCCTCTCTACCGCCGCGGCGGGGATCCGCTATAAGGGGCGGACCGATGTCCTGCTGGTGGAATTAGGCCCCGGAACCACCGTCGCCGGCGTGCTGACGAAATCGAAAACCGCGTCGGCGCCCGTTGGCTGGTGTCGTACGGCCTTGCAAGGGGGCGTTGCCCGCGCCCTGGTGGTCAATTCCGGAAATGCCAACGCTTTCACCGGCCGGCGGGGCGAGGACGCGGTGTCTCAGACTGCCGCCGCCGCCGTCGCCCTGATGAATTGTCCCGCGACTTCAATTTTTACCGCTTCCACCGGGGTCATCGGCCAGCCCCTGCCCGTCGAAATCCTTACCGGCGCGCTGGCGAAACTAAAAAAGAACTTGGATGCTTCCGCCTGGGAAGCTGCCGCCGGGGCCATCATGACCACGGACACGTTTCCCAAGGGTGCGACCCGCACTGCCGCCCTGGACGGCGCCACGGTGACGATCAACGGCATTGCCAAAGGCTCGGGCATGATCGCGCCCGATATGGCGACTATGCTGTCTTTTGTTTTTACCGATGCTGCGATCCCGGCCAAGGTGCTGCAGGAGCTACTGCGCCCGGCGGCGGATCAGTCGTTTAACGCCATTACCATCGATAGCGACACTTCCACCAGTGACACGCTTCTTCTCTTCGCCACTGGCCAAGGGCCGGCTCACGATCCGGTGACGGATGCCGCCGACCCCCGGCTGGACGGATTCCGCGCCGAACTTACCGATCTGCTCATGGATCTAGCCCACCAGGTGGTGCGTGACGGCGAAGGTGCCACAAAGTTCGTCACCGTTACCGTCACGGGCGCCGAAAATGCCCGCGCCGCCAAGGTGATTGCGCTTTCCATCGCCAATTCACCCCTGGTCAAGACCGCTATTGCCGGCGAAGACGCCAACTGGGGCCGCATCGTCATGGCCGTGGGCAAGGCCGGAGAAGCGGCTGACCGGGACCGCCTGGCCATTGTCATCGGTGGTACCCTCATTGCCGAACGTGGTGAAGCGGTAGAGGGTTATGACGAAACACCGGTGGCGGCACACATGAAGGGCGAGAACATCGTGATCGAGGTTGATGTCGGCGTCGGTAACGGCCAGTTCACGGTCTGGACCTGCGACCTCACCCACGGTTATATCGACATTAATGCCGATTACCGGTCGTAAGCGGATTATTAGGGCAGGGGGGACACCATGAGACTCAAAGACAAGGTCGCAATAGTCACCGGCGGATCGTCCGGCATCGGCAGGGAAATCTGCATGCGATACGCCGCCGAAGGTGCGAAAGTTGCCGTTGTTAACCGAACCCGGGACAAAGGCGCCGCCGTCGCCGATGAAATCACCAACTCGGGCGGAACGGCCAAGGCCTTTGCCTGCGATGTTTCCAGCCGCGATGAAGTCCAGGCCATGGTCCGGGCTGTGGTGGACGCTTTCGGCACGGTGGATATTCTGGTCGCCGCTGCCGGTATTCTCATCAACAAGCCCTTGGCGGAACTGAGCGAAGAAGATTGGCGCGCCACCCTCGATAATAATCTGGCGGGATGTTTCTTTGCCGCCCAGGCCGTTGCGCCCGTCCTGCAGGCGAAGAAGGCGGGCAAGATCATCCTGTTCGGTTCCATTGCCGGCTCGCAAGGCTACGCCACCGGTGCCGCCTACTGCGCCAGCAAGGGCGGCGTGCTCAACCTGATGCGGGCGTTGGCGGCCGAATTGGCGGCGGACGGAATCAACGTCAATGCGCTGTCGCCCGGGGCCACGGCGACGCCCATGAACGCCGAACACCGGGCCGATTCCGACATCCTTGCGCTGTTCGCCCGTAACACGCCCACCGGCCGTGATTTCCTGCCTCCCGCCGACATGGCGGGCACCGCCGTCTTTCTCGCGTCCGACGACGCCCGCGCCGTTCACGGCCAGAACGTGGTGGTGGACGACGGCTTCTCCGCCGTCAAGCCGGTGGGCTGATGGCCTTTACCGGTCCCGGCGAGGGGTGTTTCGACGCCCCCGTCACACGCGCCCAGGGTCCGCTGCCCCTGTTGTTGGTTTCCGCCGTCGCTCTTGTGGATGTGGATGGCCGGGTGTTGTTGGCCCGGCGCCCCGAAGGCAAGCATCTGGCCGGGCTATGGGAATTTCCCGGGGGCAAGGTGCACGAAGGCGAAGCGCCGGACACCGCCCTGGTGCGGGAGTTGAAAGAAGAACTGGCCATCGACATCACCGAAAGCTGTCTCGCGCCCTTCACCTTCGCCTCGCACGCCTACGAAGATTTTCACTTGCTGATGCCGCTGTTCGTCTGCCGGGTATGGAAGGGCACGGTGACGCCGCTGGAAGGGCAGGCGTTGAAATGGGTACGGCCCACGCGCATGGGCGACCTCCCCATGCCGCCCGCCGATGCGCCTCTGGTGGCGCTGTTAAGGGATTTGTTGTAGCTAGGTCTTGACCTGATATCCGGTCTTGAAAATCCACCACACGGTGGCCAGGCACAGGCTGAGGAAAAACGTGATCATCGCCAGGCTCAACTCCACGCTCACGTCGGCGTTCTCGTAAAAGCTCCAGCGGAAACCGCTGATAAGGTAAAGCACCGGGTTGAACAGGGTCACGTTCTGCCAGAACGGCGGCAGCATGCTGATGGAATAAAAGCTTCCGCCGAGAAAGACCAGGGGGGTCACCACCAGCAACGGGATGATCTGCAGCTTTTCAAAATTGTCGGCCCAGACTCCAATGATGAATCCGAAAAGGCTGAAGGTGACGGCCGTCAGCACCAGGAAGGTAAGCATCCACAAGGGATGGACTATGTGTATCTCGACGAATAGATTCGCCGTGGCGAGGATGATCAGCCCGAGAAGGATCGATTTCGTCGCCGCTGCACCGACGTAACCGAGAACGATCTCGATGGACGACACCGGCGCGGACAACAACTCAAAGATCGTCCCCGTGAACTTAGGGAAATAGATGCCGAACGAGGCGTTTGAAATGCTTTGTGTCAATAGCGACAGCATGATCAGTCCGGGTACGATGAACGAGCCGAAGCTGACGCCTTCGATTTCCGCGATCCGCGAACCGATGACTGCACCGAAGACCACGAAATAGAGCGCCGTGGAAATGACCGGCGCGACGATGCTTTGAAACAACGTGCGCCAGGTGCGCGACATCTCGAACAGGTAGATTGCCTTCACTGCGTAAATGTTCATTCCGGCTTCCTTACCAGATTCACGAAGATGTCCTCAAGCGAGCTTTGTGTGGTGTGGAGGTCCTTGAACCTGATCCCCTGGTCATGAAGCTCGCTAAGCAGGGCGGTAATGCCCGTGCGCTCGGCCTGAGCGTCGTAGGTGTAGATCAGGCGGTCGCCGTCCCCGGTTATTTCCAGATTGTAGGATTTCAGGGTATCAGGGATTGTCGGAATTCGTTGCAGCAGTTCCAGCGTCAGTTGTTTTCTGCCCAGTTTGCGCATCAGCGCGTCTTTCTCCTCGACCACGATGATCTCGCCGTTGTTGATCACCGCGACCCGTTCGGCGATTTCCTCCGCCTCGTCGATGTAGTGGGTGGTGAGAATGATCGTTACCCCGGAATCCTGCATTTCGTGAACCAGCCGCCACATGTCCTTGCGCAGTTCCACGTCGACTCCGGCGGTCGGCTCGTCAAGAAAAAGAATTCGCGGTTCGTGGGACAGCGCCTTGGCGATCAGCAATCGGCGCTTCATGCCGCCGGAAAGCTCCATCACCTTGCTGTCCTTCTTGTCCCACAGGGAGAGGTCCCTGAGCACTTTTTCGATGTACGCCGGATTTGCTTTCCTGCCGAACAGTCCCCGGCTGAAAGTGACCGTGTTCCAGACGGATTCGAACGCGTCGGTGGTCAGTTCCTGGGGAACGAGTCCGATCATGGCGCGGGTGATGCGGTAATCGTTGATGATGTCATGGCCGTCCACGGCGACCGACCCTTCGCTGGGATTGACGATGCCGCAGATGATGCTGATCAGCGTCGTCTTGCCGGCGCCATTGGGGCCGAGCAGGGCGAGGATTTCGCCCCGGCG
>JAOUPW010000093.1 GCA_029879665.1 Rhodospirillales bacterium
GCCAAACCGGTAAATCATCAATAACGGCTCACTTGTGAATAATAATCATTGAAATCTCAAGGTAATCTCAATCTTCTCTTCAAGCAAGATTTCCCCTGATCTCCCATGATGCAACCGTCATTCAGCACGTTATGAAAGCCCCGTATCCATAGAATTAATTCCAACCCCCAGATAAAGGAAGTCAATCATGTCCTGGTCCCTGAACGGAATCTATTTTGAAAGTTGCAACTGCGATACCGCGTGTCCGTGTTTGTTCCTCAGCGCGCCGACCCAGGGAGAATGCAAGGCCCTGGTCGGTTGGCACATTGAGAAGGGGGAGGATGGCGATGTTTCTCTTTCAGGGCTCAATATCGCGCTTGCCGTCCATTCACCGGGGCCCATGGCCGAAACCCCGTGGAAGGTGGCGGTCTATGTCGATGAGCGTGCCGATGAAGATCAGCGTGCCGCGCTTCTAAATATCTTCGGCGGCAAGGCGGGTGGCCACCCTGCGCGTCTCGCTACCCATATCGGAGAAATCGTCGGGGTCAAATTTACGCCCATCGATTTTTCGGCGAACGGGGATAAACATTCTCTGAAAATTCCGGAAATTGCAGATGTCGAAATCGTGCAGATACAGGGCCAGAACGACGGCCCCATCAAGATCACCGGACACCCGCTTTGTGTTGCTCCCGGCTTTCCGGCGACGGTCGCCAAAACCACGAAACACACCTATGCCGATCACGGCATGGCATGGGAGCTTTCCGACAAGACAGGCGTCTTCTCGCCTTTCGCGTATCAGAGCGAATAGTCCCGAGCCGCCGGAGAACGCCCATGCATAGCGCTTCGCCCAGAATTTCCCCCTCCCGGCTTGCCCTCTGGCTTGGCGGTCCGGTTGCCATCGCGCTCGGATGCTGGATCTATCTGGCCATGATGATTGGCGACATGTCGAATATTCCAGGCATGTCGTCGATGATGATGAAACCGCACGCCTTTAATCCAATCCAGTTTTTCGGCCAATTCTTCGGATTGTTCCTCATGTGGACAATCATGATGGCGGCGATGATGCTGCCGACGGCGGTGCCGATGATTATGGCCTACGCCCGCATGCGGGCGGGGGAGCGCCGCCGCAGCGCTCCCTGGCTGTCGGTCCTCATGTTCTCGGGCGGCTATCTTGCGGCCTGGTCTGCCTTCAGTCTCGGGGCAACCCTACTTCAAACAGGGTTAACCGATCTTGCATTGCTTTCGCCGATGATGATGCAACTTCCTCCCGGCCCTCTCGCTGGTGGTGTTCTCATTGCCGCCGGAGTCTATCAGTTAATGCCGTTGAAGCAGGCCTGCCTCAGTCAATGCCGAACGCCGATTGCTTTTCTTATGACCCAATGGCGAGAAGGAAATTGGGGAGGCTTCGTGATGGGATGGCGGCACGGTCTATTCTGTGTCGGGTGTTGTTGGGCGCTTATGGGGATTCTTTTCGTCACGGGAATTATGAATAGTGCCTGGATCATCGCGATAACGCTTTATGTTCTTATCGAGAAAGTCGTTCCCCATAGCCAAACCGTTTCAACAGTGGCCGGCATCAGCATGATCGGCATGGGAATCTGGACCGTACTGGCCTAAACGACGGACGCTGCGCTTGGCTGCAATGCCGTCAGTTTCTGGAAGCCTCCCCCGTTCACGCCGGCGCCCGGGAAAGCCGTTCCACGGGGCGGTCGTTGATGGGCAGGTGCAACAGGGCGCTGACCACGCCCAAGGCAATGGCCATCCACCAGATGGCGTCATAGCTGCCGGTCAGGTCAAACAGCAACCCGCCCAGCCAGACCCCGGTAAAACTGCCCAGTTGGTGGCTGAGATAAACGAAGCCGTACAGCACCCCCATGTAGCGCACGCCGAAAAACTGCGCCACCAGCCCGGTGGTCAGCGGCACGGTGCTGAGCCAGAGCAGGCCGATCACGGAAGCAAAGAGGGTCAACGTCACCGGACTGAGGGGCAACAGGAAGAACGCGGCGATGGAAATCGAGCGCAGCAAGTAGATGGAGCTTAGAAGATATTTTTTCGGATACTTCCCGCCCAACCATCCCGACAGCCAGCTGCCGAGCATGTTGAAGAGCGCGATCAGCATCAGCGCCATGGCGCCCATTTCCGGGCTGGCGCCCTTGTCCCCCAGATAGGCGGGCAGATGGGCGGCGATAAACAGGATCTGAAAACCGCAAACGAAATAACCCAGGGTCAACAGCCGCAAGCTCCGGTGACGGAAGGCTTCGGACAGGGCCTCCCCCATGTTGATTTCCGTATCCCGGCCGGTTTCCGCCGTCACCCCGCCGGACATGGAAAAGGCCAGGGGTACGATCAACCCGGCCAGGACGGCAACCATGATCAACGCCGGCACCCAGCCGTAACCGCTGATCATCGCCTGGTTGAACGGCACGATCAGCAATTGTCCGCCGGTGGCGGCGGAGGTAACCACCCCCAGCCACAGGCTGCGCCGGGCGGGCGGCGCGACGCGGCTGACCACGGCCAGCACCAGCGGCAGCCCGCAGGCACCAAGGCCGATCCCCGCCAGGATGCCCCCCGATGAAATCATCATGGCCGGGGTCGTCGATTGGCTCATGAAAAAAACCCCGGCGGAAAACAACGCCCCGCCCAGGGCCACGGTCCGGGGCGCGCCCCATTTATCGGCCAGGGCGCCGGCCAGGGGGGCGCTGAGGCCGATGATGATGTTCTGCACCGCGAACGCCATGGACAGCGGTTCGCGGCCCCAGTCCAGATCCAGGGTGACGGGGCGCATGAACAGGCCGAAACTTTGCCGGATGCCGAAGGAGATGTAGACGATCATCGCCGCGACAGCGACGACGAAGACGGGCTTGCGCCAGATATTCGTGAAAGCGTCAGTGAGGCCGGAAATGGATTTGCCTCCCTGTCCATAGCCGTAGTGGTTGAAGTCTCATCCGAATTCAATCCCATATCCGGCAGCTTTGAAAGGAAATAAATCCCGGCGGCCGTCGTTTGGCACGGATCCGACGCGGCCCCTTGACCGTCATCAAGGACGCCGATGCCCTTGATGACGGTATTATGGACCCGGTTGTTTTAAATGCCCCTGGCCTCCGCTTCGGTGCGGAGGCCGCGAGAAGGAAGGGTGTTCGCCCCCCATGGCTTTCCCGGCGTACCGCCATTTATTTCCGTCCAAACGCCGCGCTTTATTCGCGCGTGTTGTGGCGTGGGTGCTGTTCTTCAACATCCTGGCGGCGGCGGTCTTGCCCAGCATGTCTTCCCTGGAGGCCGGCCCCTTGCCGGACTTCAGCAACCAGAAGAATACTATCGTCATTTGTACGCCAAGCGGCCTACGGCTTGTTTACCTGGACAGCACCGGCCAGCCCGTTCCCGATAAAATGGCGGAGGATGGTTTCTGTCCGCTCTGTCTGCCGGTTTTCAAGACGCTGACCTGCATGCCATCCATCCCGGCGAACACGGCCCGGAATTATATTCATTTCGAATCCGTTGTTCCGGCAACCCCCGACCGGCCAATGCCTTTGGCCCTGTCCGCGGACTCCTGCCCACGGGCGCCGCCTCTCCTCCTGATCTGATCCAGCACAATCCCCGTCGTTATGCCGGCGGCCTCCTCTGCGGAGTCCGTTTCTCACGGCGCCGGCCACGGGTTCCTAATTAGCTTTTGTCAGATAAGGACACTTCAGATGAGACCGAACCTCGACATGTTCGACAACTTTAATGAATCACGACTCAACAATCATGAATTCATCACCGCCGAAGATATGGAGACCATCGTCCGCTCGGCCCTATTCGCAAACCTACCCGACGATTCCCGGGAATGGCTGCTCGGTCAGGCCTCGGTTGTCACCCATGCCAGCAAGGATATTTTGTTTCAACAAGGACAAGCCGCAAAATATTTTTATCTGCTGCTGGACGGCTGGGTGAAAATATTCCGGAACATGCCCGACAATACGCAAGCTATCCTCGCGATCCGCAAGAACGGGGAACCCATCGCCGATACCACGATTATCATAGGCGGCAACCATACCACCGGCGCCGAGGCTGTGAGCGATGCTCGCTTGCTGCAGATTCCCGCCAAACCGTTTTTGAAATTGCTGCGTGAGGACAGTGCCTTTTCCATGTCGATACTGGACTCCGTTTCACAAAGGATTCTCGAAATGGATCTCAGACTCGAACGGCTGCAGGTGCATTCCGTACCCCAGCGCTTCGGTGATTTTTTGCTCAGCCTTATCGGTACCGAGAAAAAAATGGCGATGGTGGAACTTCCCTTTGACAAGTCGCTTTTGGCGGCGAGCTTGGGAATGAAACCGGAAACCCTATCGCGGGCACAGTCAATGCTGAAGGAATACGGCGTCAGGGCCGACCCCTACAGCAAGAAAGTCGCGCTCTATGATATCCCCAAACTGCGGAGGTATTGCCGCCAAGGCGCCCGCAAGGCGCAACGTCAGGACCGCGCCGCGACTACCCGGAAACGCGGGTCCCCATCATCAAAGCGACTGCACCTTGTCGGGTAGCGCAAATCCCAAGTGGTTCGATTGAACCGTGATTGCGCATTTGCGCAGTAACAATAAGCAAATACCGGGCGGGTCGGTGAAATCAATCGCTGACTTGGTTGCGCCCCGCCTTCTTTGCCCGGTAGAGCGCCTTGTCGGCTTCCCTGAGAACTTCCTCGGGGGTATCGGCGTCTTCGAAATCAGCGACGCCGATGGAAATGGTGACTTTGACCACTTTCGGTTTAGGCCCGCGTTTCAGCTTCTTCGGTTTCTTTTTCGGACGATCCTTGGCCCGTAGGGCAAATTCGGTTCCAGAGATGGTATCGCATAGTTCTTGCAGATAATCCCATGCGTCTTCCAGATCCTTGCCGGGATAAAGGATGGTAAATTCTTCGCCGCCATAACGGTAGGCGCGTCCGCCCCCGCCGATTTCCCCCAGGCGGTAAGCCATCATCTGCAACACCTGATCGCCGGCGTCATGACCGTAGGTATCGTTGAATTTTTTGAAATGATCCACATCGAGCATGGCGATAGCATAGCGGCCGGGAAGTTTCTTCATGCCATCGGTGAGCGCGCGGCGCCCGGGCAGCCCGGTCAATTCGTCATGGAAAGCCATGCGGTAGGCATCCTGGACCACGGCGACGGTCAGGATCAGGGTCGCGCCGATGAAAAAAATATCCGGTGTCAGACCCCTGGCGACGGCATGCATGGCAATTGCGGAGGCCAGCAGGGCGGTGACCGAGGCCCCTTCAAGGCCGCTTTTGTTTAGCACCCAACGGGCGATCAGGATCGAGAAGGCGAGAATGAACGCGAACATGGCCGGTTGCGGCAAATAGGTCCATTGATCGAATTCGGGCGGCAGCAGGCGCACATGCAGCATTTGCCCGGCGGCCACGGCTATACCGCTATGGGCGATCAGGTAAACGGCAACGCCCTGGGCGACGAGGACTCCGGCGCGGATCATCCCGTGAAGGGTGAGGACGCCCCGTTCCTCTAGAAATGCCATGACGGCGATGTTCAGCGGCAGCAATACGGCAGCGGCGGCATAGACGACCTGGCCCAGGACATCCTTGCCCGGTGGTGCTTGAAAAAAAGCGATCATCACGCCATGAACGGTCGCGATTACAACCAGAGAAAAGGTGATGCGGCTACGGTTGAACCGCCACCCCATAACGCCGCCAACCGCCGCTGCCAACCAGGGGAAAAACGGCAGCATTGCTTTTCCCAACGGCGGCAGTTCAGCGTCTTGCCCCGCCGCCACCGCCGCAACGATCAGAATCAGAACCGGGATCGGAAATCCGACGGTGTATTTTTTAAGCACAGAAAACATCGGGCTAGAACACACTCGGAACCCTCAAAATTCCATTAATTCCCTTGTGAATCTGGGCTAAATTTGGGAACCCTTTCAGGTCTTACGATTCATGCTATGCTGTTCGCCATTCATCTGGGGGGGGAACTTACATGGTTCGCATCATCGGGTACGGCGGAATTTCGGGATAACACCATGCGGCTTTGGTTATTTTTTGCCGGCCTGAATGGATTGATCGCTGTCGCCGCCGGCGCTTATGGCTGGCACTGGCTTCAGGTGGATGAAGGCCCCCGCCAGATTTTCATGATGGGCGTCGATTATCAGATGTGGCACGCTCTGGCTTTGTTGGGGGTCGCCTGGCTGGCAGACCGCCGCCATCGCGGGCGTTCCTTTACTCTCTCTCTGGCAGGGACAACGTTCACTCTGGGTATCCTTCTATTTTCCGGAACCCTTTATGTCTTTGGCGCCACCGGCGCCATTTTGGTGCCTTACGCCGCGCCCACCGGCGGGTTTTTACTGGTTTTTGGCTGGCTGATGGTCCTGTTGGGCGCTTTTCAGCGGGACTAGGGCAAATCCCGAGCGGATCAATCCGATCCGCGATGATGTATTTGCGTCATAAACAGACATAAGGCGGAGCATTCCGGAAATTCTCCGGAGCGCAATTCAGAATTGATCGGGACCATTCTAAGGTTGCTCTATATATTAGAGTATTATAATATATATTGCGTTCGGGGCGCTCCTCCTGACGGTGGATAGGGGCGACTCGACCTTCTTTTTTCTACCCTGGCAGACCCTATGAACCTAGAACTTCTCATCGGACATTTCGGAGATTCCGGTGCGTCCGCCATCATCGGCCTTGTAATCGGCCTCAGCTTCGGCGCCTTGGCGCAACGTAGCCGGTTCTGTATGCGCGCCGCAGTAATCGAATGCGCGCGCGGCACCGTCGGGCCCAAGGCCGCCGTTTGGCTGCTCGCCTTTGGCGCCGCCATTGCCGGCACGCAAGGATTGATCGCCGCCGGGACACTGGATGTAACCGAAGCCCGGCAACTGGCGGCGGCGGGCAGCCTGTCCGGGGCCATCATTGGCGGCATCCTGTTCGGTGCCGGCATGGTGCTGGCGCGGGGCTGCGCCGCCCGAATCCTGGTGCTGTCGGCCACCGGCAATCTGCGTGCCCTGGTCACCGGCCTGATCCTGACCATCGTCGCCCAGGCATCCTTGCGCGGCGGACTTTCCCCGGCGCGCGACTGGCTGGCCGGATTGTGGACCGTCGAAGGCGGC
>JAOUPW010000092.1 GCA_029879665.1 Rhodospirillales bacterium
ATGGCGTCGCCCCGCTTCCAGGCGAGGAAGGGCGCCATGGCCATGACCAGAATCATGGGCACCATCAGGGGAACGAAAACCATGTTGAAAAAGGGTGGCCCGACCGAGACCTTGCCGCCACCGACGGCGTCCAGGAACAACGGATAGAGCGTGCCCAACAGCACCACGGCGGCGGCCGTGGTCATCAACAGGTTGTTCAACAGCAGCGCCCCTTCGCGGGAAATAGGCTGGAACAGCCCGCCCCCTTTCAAGGACGGCCCGCGCGAAGCGAACAAGGCCAACGAGCCGCCGGTGACCAGGATCAGCAACACCAGAATGAATACGCCGCGCGCCGGGTCGGCGGCGAAGGAATGCACCGAGGTCAACACCCCCGAACGCACGATGAAGGTGCCCAGCAGGGAAAGTGAAAAGGCGACGATGGCGAGAAAAATGGTCCAGCCCTTCAGCGCGTCGCGCTTTTCCACCACCACCGAGGAATGAAGCAGCGCGGTACCTGCCAGCCAAGGCATGAAGGACGCATTTTCCACTGGGTCCCAGAACCACCAGCCGCCCCAGCCCAGTTCGTAATAAGCCCACCACGACCCCAGCCCGATGCCGACGGTCAGAAACGCCCAGGCGGCCAGCGTCCACGGCCGCACCCAGCGCGCCCATGCGGCATCGACGCGGCCTTCGATCAGGGCGGCGATGGCAAAGGAAAAGGCGATGGAGAAGCCGACGTAGCCGAGATAGAGGAACGGCGGATGAAAGGCCAGGCCCGGGTCCTGCAACAGCGGGTTGAGCCCGCGCCCGTCGACGGGTGCGGGCAAGATCCGCTCGAAAGGATTGGAGGTGAACAGAATGAACAGATAAAAGCCAATGGCGACCAGCGCCTGCACGCTCAGCACCCGGGCACGCAAGGTCGGCGGCAGGTTGCGCCCGAACATCGCCACCGACGAGCCGAACAATGCCAAAATCAGCACCCACAACAGCATGGAACCTTCATGATTCCCCCACACGCCGGAAATCTTGTAGAGCATGGGCTTGGCCGAATGAGAATTCTGCACCACGTTGAGCACGGAAAAATCCGAAGTCACGTAGGCATACGTCAGGCAGCCGAAGGAAAAGGCGATGAGGACGAACTGACAGAGCGCCGACGGCTTGCCCAATGCCATCCAGGTGGCGTCGCCCCGGTGCGCCCCGATTATGGGCAGAGTGGCCTGGATCACGGCCATGAACAGCGCCAGAATGAGAGCAAAATGTCCTGCTTCGACAATCATTATTTTTGTTCTCCTTCGTTGCCTTTCCATTGCCCGGATTTCTTCAGCGCTTCGGCGACTTCGGGCGGCATGTAATTTTCATCGTGTTTGGCCAACACTTCGTCGGCGACGAACAGGCCGCCTTCCATGCGCCCTTCGGCAACTACGCCCTGGCCTTCGCGGAACAGGTCGGGCAGCAGCCCCTCAAAGGTGACGGGAATGGAGTTGTTGAGATCGGTAACCCGGAACCTGACCACTGCGCTGCCTTCCTTGCGGACGACGCTGCCTTCCTCGACCAGGCCGCCGATCCGCAGACGGCGGTCATCGGTCATGTTCTTTTCCCGGATGTCTGTGGGGCTGTAAAAAAAGACGATGCTTTCCTCGAACGCCAACAGGGCCAGCCCGGCGGCGGCGGCGAGCAAAATCAGGGCGACGGCGACGAAGGTCAGACGTTTATGTTTGCGTTTCACTTATGTGCATCCTTTTCGTCGCGAAACGCGCCAAGCGCGGCTTCCATGTTTTTACGGAAGTTCAGGCTGAACACCAGCAGCAGGATCAAAACCAGAGCGGAAAGTAGATAGCTGGGCCAGATAAAAACGCCATGACCGCCCATGTTGAGAAATGTCGAGATCGACTCCATCATATTCACCTCCACCTAACCGTGAACCTGACGCATGCGAGCCGCCCGGATCTTGGTGGCGGCGATCTCGCCGTCGATCCTGAGCAGCAAAATCCATATGTAATAAGTAGTGTAGGCGAACGCCATTAACAACAGAGGCCACAACATGGAAGGGTGAATGGACGGCCCGCCCGCCTTAACCACGCTGGCGGACTGATGCAGCGTGTACCACCATTCAACGGAAAATTTGACGATCGGAACATTGATGACGCCGACCAGCGCCAGGATCGAAGACATCTTGGTTCCCCGTGCAGGATCGTCAAATGCGTTCACCAAGGCAATGTAGCCAAGATAGAAAAACAACAGTACCAGCATGGAAGTGAGCCTGGCGTCCCACACCCAGTAGGTGCCCCACATGGGTTTGCCCCAGAGCGACCCGGTCACCAGTGCGAGAAAAGTAAAGGAAGCACCGATGGGCGCCGTCGCTTTGGCCGCCAGATCAGCGACCGGATGACGCCAGATCAAGCCGACCCCGGCGGCCACCGCCATGGAGACATAACAGAACAGGCCCATCCATGCCGCAGGCACATGAACGTACATGATGCGTACGGTTTCACTCTGTTGGTAATCCGCCGGGGACTGGAACAGCCCCAAATAAAGTCCCGCCGCGAGAAGCCCGACCGTCAGCCATGCCGCGACAGGCCGTACTCGGCGGCTCAAACGTTGAAAGCGGGCGGGATTGGCAAGCCAGTCGATGCGTTTCATTGCACTACTTTCATTTACCTTCGGATCCTTTTTAGTCCTTGGAACCAATATAATCCATGACATAAGTCATTTCACGGCCTCACGAACGGCGGCGGCGGCGGCAAAGGGACAGACCGCAACGGCGCCGATTAGAAAAGCGCCCAGAATAAGCAGCTGCCCCTTGACTGGAAAGCCGAGGATGGCGGCGTCGACGGCGCTGACGCCGAAAATCAGCACCGGAATGAAAAGAGGCAGGATCAGCAGCGACAACAACACCCCGCCGCGCCGCGCCCCCAGAATCAGGGCGGCGCCGACGGCGCCGATCAGGCTCAGCGACGGCGTGCCTAAGATAAGCGCCACCAGCAACATGGCAAACCCATCGGTGTCCAGGTTCATCAGCACCGCCAGCAGCGGCGCCGCGATGATCAGGGGCACCCCGGTGGTCAGCCAATGGGTGATGACCTTGGCCAGCACCGTCAGTTCCAAGGGCAACGGACTCAGAGACAGCAATTCCAGGCTGCCGTCCTCATAGTCGGTCTGGAACAGGCGCTCCAAAGACAGCATGGAAGCAAGCAGGGCCGCCACCCAAATAACCCCGGGAGCGATGCGCGCCAGGATACCGGGTTCCGGGCCGATCCCGAAAGGAAACAGCACCACGGCGATAACGAAAAACATCACCACCATCAGGCTGTCCAGACCCTGGCGCAAGGCGAGGTGAAGATCGCGTTGGATTATATTCAGAAAGCTGTTCATGCCGCCCGCCTTTGCGAAAAGCGGCTGAGGTCGAGAACGGTGGCGTTTTCCAGTTTGATCTCGGCATGGGTGGAAACCACAACCATGCCACCGGAAGCGCGATGATCCCGGATCAGATTTTCCAGGGCGGCAATGGCGTCTTTATCCAAAGCCGTGGTCGGCTCATCCAGCAGCCAAAGGGCGGCCGGCGACGCCTTGAGCCGGGCCAGGGTAACGCGGCGTTTTTGGCCAGCGGATAAAAACCGTCCCGGCACATCGGCCAGGCGGGAAATGGCAAAGGTATCAAGCGCATCGCCGACGGCATTCTCGCTCGTATCCTTGCCATGGCCGCGCATGCGGGACCAAAAGCTAATGTTTTCGCTCACCGTCAAAACCGGTTTAACCGCGTCCAGGTGGCCGACATAGTGCATCCGGGCATGGTGGGCGTCCATATCGTCCACCATCGCTTCGCCGTCCCAGGTGAGGGTTCCCTCGGCCGGCAGCAACAGGCCCGCCAGCAGGCGCAACAGGCTCGATTTGCCGCTGCCGTTGGGACCGATCAGAACCAGCGCGTCTCCGTCCTCGACCTTAAAACCGAGGTTGGAGAAGACGACTCTTTCACTGCGCACACATTTCAGATTGCTGCCAGCATATTGGGGCATCGGGACTCCGTTGGTTGGCCGCGCGCCTCTGCGTACGCGTAGGGCGGAATGAGGGCTGAACCTATCCCAAGAATTCCCCAAAAAGTCAAAGGGAACACCAACTAAAATGGCCGGACCCCTGTTTAAAGGGCCCGGCCATTTGAAGTGGCATAATATTGCCGGTCGTTAGGGGCCAGAGAGGGGTGTCTCTGGTTGGGTATTAGAGGAGGTTGATGAAGGTATTAGAGCCTTCAATTGTGGCATTTTTATGCATTCCGTCGCAAAATGGGACTTGAGGAGGAAATAATTAATAAAGTCTTTATTTTTCAATTAATTACCATCTTTTTTTCCTGCCCATTTTCCCTTGAAGGATCTCCCGGAAGTCAGATTGTGGCGAAACAATGTGACCAAAAATTGCTGTTTGTGAAAACCTGAACGAAGGTCCGGGCCCGGTGGGTGCGATTCCTTCCAAAAGGACCCCTCCCTTCACCCGTTCGTGACTTGTATAACGGGCGCGAACCCGATATCGCCGATGCCGGATAGCTTATTTTCCCTGAAGACGAGGTGCGGAGCTTTGAATCCATGAGCGCGGCAGTGCTTCCCTGGGCGGTGATGGTGGGATACGGCATCATCGTCTGGCGCCTTACGCCCCGGTTTGTGTCGGCGCGCGGTTTTTTCGACGCCACCAGCAAAAAGGGCGCGGCCCCGGGGCTGTGGCTTTTAGTGGCGAGCGCCGCGATCACCTGGATCTTCGCTAAATCCATTTCCAATTCAGCCGCCCTCGCCTTTGCCTTCGGCCCCATGGGCGCCGTCGGATACGCCTTTTATTATTTCAGCTTCGCGGTCGCCGGTTTAGCCATCTATCTGATTCGCACCCGCGGCGGCGATGCCTCCTTGCCCGCCTTTTTGACGCGAAAGTACGGCGCCCTTTGCGCCAAGCTGTTCATCGCCGCCATCGCAATCCGGCTGTTTAACGAAGTCTGGTCCAACACCAAGATCTCGGGCCTTTATTTCGGCGACGAAGGAACCCTGGCCTACTGGATCGCGGTCGGCGCGGTCACCGTCTTCACGGTTTTTTACACCTGGCGCAGCGGCCTGCGCGGCTCCATCCTCACCGACGGCGCACAGATGGTGCTGGCCTCCGTGCTGCTGGCGGGGGTCCTTTCCTATGTTCTTCCGGGCCTAAGCGAACGCGGCCTGCCCGAGATATCGCCGGAAGCAAATCTCGCCGGAATCACCTTCGCGGCGCTGGCCCTGGTTCAGGTGTTGAGCTACCCCTTCCACGATCCGGTGCTGACTGACCGGGGCTTCATTACCACGCCCAAAACCATGCTTAGGGGATTTTTTCTCGCCGGGCTGGTTTCCGGCGGATTCATCTTTCTGTTCGGCTTTGTCGGACTTTACGCCCGCTCCTTCGGACTTGAGGGAAACCCGGCGGTTTCCGTGCCCGGCGCCTTCGGGTTGCCGTTAATGTTAATCGCCAATGCGATCATGCTGACCAGCGCCGGCTCGACCCTGGATTCCACCTTCGCCAGTGCCGCAAAGCTGGCGGCCCGCGACTGGACCCGCGATTTAACGCAACAATCCAGCGTCACCCCACCCGCAAAAATGTCCTTGGGCCGTACCGCCATTATTTTTATCGCGGGGCTCGGCAACCTGCCCCTGCTGAGTATTTATTTCGGCGATCAGGTCGGCCCCGCGATCATCGCCGCCACCACCATCAGCGGCACCATGGTCATGGGGCTCGCGCCCATTTTTCTGCTTTCCTTCCTGCCCGGTGTCAAACCCTTAAGCTTTCATCTCGCGTTCTGGCCGGGGCTTGTTCTGGGCGGGATCATGACCCTGGAAGCGGCGGCGGGACTATCCATCGTCCCGGCCTGGGTTGATTTGGGCGTCGGCAAGTACGCCGATGACCTGGGCGTCAACGTTTACGGTCTCGGCCTGTGCACGGCGGGCTTCTTGATCGGCTGCCTTGTTCCTCAGTCCCGCACGAACAATTCCTAAAGCATTTCAAGATTGACCCGGATATGCATCAACCGCCCGTCCGCTGGTAATCGGTGGACAATTCCTTGGATTTATGGTGTAGAAGCGCGTGTTTATTTGACCCACCCGAAAGAGGAGGGACCCGCCCGTGGCCTCTGATTCCCTGAAGACCCGCCGCACGCTCGACGTTGCCGGCAAATCCTATGATTATTTCAGCCTGGACGCCGCGGCGAAAGCCACCGGCGGTGATTTGGCCAAGCTGCCCTTTTCCTTGAAAGTCCTGTTGGAAAATCTGCTGCGCTTCGAAGACGGGCGCACGGTCAGCGTCGACGACATCAAGGCCATGGGGGAGTGGGTCAAAAACAAAAAAAGCGCCCGCGAAATCGCCTACCGCCCGGCCCGGGTGCTGCTTCAGGATCTGACCGGCGTGCCGGCGGTGGTCGATCTGGCCGCCATGCGCGACGCCATGGTCGCCATGGGTGGCGATCCGCAGAAGATCAACCCCCTGTCGCCGGTGGACCTGGTGATCGATCACTCGGTGCAGATCGATTTCGCCGGTTCCGGCGATGCCGCGGAAAAGAACGAGGAGCTGGAATTTTCCCGCAACCGGGAACGCTTTGAATTTTTGCGCTGGGGGCAGGACACCTTCGATAATTTCCGCGTCGTGCCGCCAGGCACCGGTATTTGCCACCAGGTCAACCTGGAATACCTTGCGCAAACCGTATGGACGGCGGCGGACGAAACGGGTGCCGCCGTCGCCTATCCCGATACCCTGGTCGGCACAGATAGTCACACCACCATGGTCAACGGCCTGGGCGTGTTGGGCTGGGGTGTCGGCGGGATCGAGGCCGAAGCCGCCATGCTCGGCCAGCCCATTTCCATGCTGATCCCGGAAGTGATCGGCTTCCGGCTGACCGGCAAACTGAGCGAAGGCGTCACCGCCACCGATCTGGTCTTACGCGTGGTCGAAATGCTGCGTGCCAAGGGCGTGGTCAGCAAGTTCGTAGAATTCTTCGGACCGGCGTTGGATCATATGACCCTGCCCAACCGTGCCACGATCGCCAACATGGCGCCCGAATACGGCGCCACCTGCGGCATCTTCCCCATCGAT
>JAOUPW010000094.1 GCA_029879665.1 Rhodospirillales bacterium
ATTGCCTGTGAGAACGCCTCAGAAAGAAGTGACCGTTCGCACCTTGGCGATGGCGGTGCCGATGGCCTGCCGTCAGCTTAATTATTTCGACGTGGCGGAAATGTTGGTCGGGCCGTGCCCGTCCTCCGCTTCCCAGCTTGTCCGTTTGCGGTAAATGGTCGAAGCACTGATCCCCAGCCTCGCAGCCGCCCTGGGAATGTTGTCGCCGCACAGGGCAATGGCGTGCTCGATTATTTCTCTTTCGACCTCGGCCAGGGGACGGATCGCCTGCTCCGACGCGGCCAACTTGGTACCCGCCACGCCGCCCGCCGCCGGCAAGGGGCTCCCTTGAGAGCCAAACCGGGTGGCCGGCGCCTGGTTTTCGGTCTTTATGGATTGTATCGGGTCCTGGGCAGGGATCGGGTTTTGATCATCCAGAGGCGACGGCAGCATATCCACCGTAATTTCCCCTCCTTCGTTCAGCACGACCATGTTCCGGATCACGTTTTGAAGTTGGCGGATATTCCCGGGCCAAGAATAACCCCGAAAGATACCTTCCGTTTCAGGAGAGAATTCGGTGAACGATTTTCCTTCTTCGGCCGAGAAATCGTTCAAGAACTTCCGCGCAATCGCCAAGACATCGTCTTCCCGGTCCCTGAGAGGCGGAAGATGAATGGGAATAACATGGAGCCGGTAGAACAGATCCTCTCGGAACCGTCCCTCGGCAACCTCGTTGAAAGGATCGCGGTTCGTGGCGCAAATAAACCGGATATCGGATTCTTCGGTTTTGTTGCCGCCAACCTTCTGAAAAGCGCCACTTTGAATGAAACGCAGCAGCTTGGTTTGAAGACTCAGGTCCATTTCGCAGATTTCGTCAAGAAAGAGCGTTCCGCCTTCCGCACGCTTGGCGGCCCCTTCGCGGTCGGAAACCGCGCCGGTGAAGGCGCCTTTGACGTGACCGAAAATTTCGCTTTCCATCAGGTCGCGGGGAATTGCGCCGCAATTGATGGCGACAAACGGTTTGTCCGCTCTCTGGCTCCTGGCGTGAATGGCTTCGGCGCAAACTTCCTTGCCGGTGCCGCTTTCACCGGTAATGAACACGGTCGCCTTGCTTGAAGCGGCGCTGTCGATAATGCGGTAAACCGCCTGCATCGGCAGAGACGAGCCGATAAATCCAAAATATTCCTGACGGTCGAAATCACTGCGGTAGGTTTCAACAATCTGCGCAAGTCGTTTGTGATCGAGGGCATTACGGATCGTGACAAGCAGACGTTCGGCGGAAAACGGCTTGACCAGAAAATCGCGGGCGCCAAGACGCATGGCTTCGACCGCGACCTTCACCGAACCATGCGCGGTAATCACCACCACTTCTGATGAAATGTTTTCTTCGGATACCTGTTTCAGGATTTCCAGTCCGTCCATATCGGGAAGAACCAGATCGAGGAGGATGACGTCGGGCGCATCCTTCTTGAGCACTTCCAACGCACCGCTTCCGGTTTCAACGTGAGCCAGCCGATAGGGCTCTCCCTTCAGGTAAGCCTCGTACGTTTTGGCCAGGGAAAGGGTGTCTTCCACCAACAGAATTGAGGCTTCAGAGCCAGGAATGGATCGGTGCTCGGTCATAATACCTATATAGGAGGCCAATCTTCATACAACTAGCAATAAAGAAAAATTTCTTTCACGTCATGTTCTTGGCCATTTCCTGGGCATGATCGATCACTTTTTTTATCACCGTAGGTAGAGCCAGGTCGCGTAATTTCTCGGGGCGGCACCAGACCTCCCGGTCACCCGCCTTGCCCGGCACGCCTTTGACTTTGGCTCCTTTATTTTGAGTCCGGCCGGCGAAAACCGTCAGTTCCAGGTGAAAATGCGTGAATGTATGTGTGACAACCCCTGGAATCCGTGTAAGATCTTTCACAGGAGGAATAAAATCGTATGCGGCCGTCCGGGCCTCTCCGTCGGTCCACGGCGTTTCGCGCCAGTCCGTTGACGGCACCTCCATCATCCCCCCCAGCAATCCCTTCTCGGCCCGCCGGCGGAGCAACAGCGAATCGTCCGGGGTCTGGATAAAATAGGCGACCCCCCGGCGCACCGGCTTGGTCTTTTTGGCTGCCTTTCGGGGAAACGCCGCGGCTAGCCCCTTATCCTTGGCCGTGCACGTTCCCTGCCACGGGCACGCCGAACAATCCGGCGATCTGGGTGTACAAACCGTCGCTCCCAAATCCATGAGCGCCTGAGCGAAATCACCCGAACGTTTGGCTCCGGCAAGGCCGCGGGCCAACGCATTGATTCGGCCCAATCCCGCGGGAAGAGGTTCTTCCACCGCGTGAATCCGGGCCATCACCCGGATCACGTTACCGTCCACAGGAACCACTTTTGCGCCGAAAGCGATGGCGGCGATGGCGGCGGAAGTATAGGGCCCGATTCCCGGCAGAGCGTGAAGGTCGCTTTCGCGGGACGGAAACCGGCCGCCCAGATCATGGGCGACGATGCGCGCGCATTTATGGAGATTCCGCGCTCGGGCGTAATAGCCGAGCCCCTGCCAAGCATGAAGCACCTGATCGAGCTCGGCGGCGGCAAGATCCTCGACCCGGGGCCAGCGGGAAATAAAGTCCTCGAAGTAAGGGATGACGGTCTTGACCTGGGTTTGCTGGAGCATCGCCTCCGACAGCCAAACCTTGTAGGGATCGGACGGTTCCCCCCCTTCCGAGCGCCAAGGCATCCGGCGGCGGTTGCGGTCATACCAGGCAAGCAGGGTGCGGCGGCGAAGAGAATCCAGGGAGGATGAAGAAGATGATGACGTCACGGCAAACCTGTTATTGTTCCGGATGCCCGGCAATCCTATCATGAGCCATGAACCGGGAAATTAAAAAGGGGCGGCCAGGAAGACGGCAAGGATCGCCGCGCGCCCTTGCCGCCACCCTGGACGGCATCACCCGGCCCATATTCAGCAAACGGGGATTCGCCAATGCCGCCGTCGCCAAGGAATGGCCGGCCATAGTCGGCGCGCAACTCGCCATGCAAAGCCAGCCTGAAAAGGTTACCTTTCCCGCCGGGAAGCGAGGGGATGGAACCCTTCACCTTCGTATCGCCAGCGGCAGCCTTGCCCTCGAATTGCAGCATCTCGAACCCTTGTTGATTGAACGGATCAACAGCTATTTCGGCTATAGGGCCATCACCCGCCTGACCTATATCCAGGGACCGGTCTGGAAACCTCCCGGGCAAACTCCTCCGCCCCCCGCCCGTCCGCTGGCGCCGGCGGAAGAAGAAATTCTTTCAGGGCTGTTGACTCAGATTGATGATATGGAGTTACGTGCGGCGCTAGAGACCCTGGGCCGATCCTTGACGATTCGCGGCAAGGCGCAAAAATAGCCCGCCGGAAGGAACACCCGGGGGTCTCCGGCAGAAGAAAGTTCGTACCTTCAAGAGCCTCCACAAGAGCGCTTGTGGACTCGTTTCGCCGCCATTATAGTCGCAACATCTTGTGCCATGTGAGGGTAATTTGACTCGTTTTCTACAAAGTATAGTGATTTCCTTGATGATGATCGGCGGAGGGGCCGCATTCGCGGCCAATGCCCCGATGGAAGACGCACTCGCGGAAAAATCCATAGGGTCGCCGGATGCGCCGGTCACCATTTACGAGTATGCATCTCTCAGCTGTTCTCACTGCATGGCGTTCCACCTCAATACCCTGCCCAAGATCAAGAAAGCCTATATCGACACCGGAAAGGTGCGGCTTGTGTATAACGATTTTCCCCTGGGCGGACTCGCCACCGCAGCGGCCATGCTGGCCAGGTGCGCCGGATCGAAAAAATACTTCGGCCTGATTGAACTTTTCTTCCGTGGCCAGAAAAAATGGGGCCGCAGCGACACCCCCCGGGACGAACTGGAAAAAATCGTCCGTTTCGTCGGCATGACCTCCGATGATTTTGATGCCTGCCTCGATAACAAGCAGCTGCTTGCCACCATTGAGGCCCGCAAAGCGGCGGCGGTCAAAAAATACGGGATCGAATCCACCCCGACATTCATTATCGAAGGCACGAAAGTGCCGGGAAATCTTCCCTTTGAGGATTTCCAGGACATCATTGAAAAAGCCTTGAAAAAGAAGAAGAACTAAACGTGTTGCGCTTTAGCAAGCTGCGCCTGACCGGCTTTAAGTCCTTCGTCGAACCCACGAATCTGGTGATCGAAAAAGGATTGACCGGCGTCGTCGGACCCAACGGCTGCGGCAAGTCCAATCTTGTCGAGGCCCTGAAATGGTCCATGGGCGAAACCTCGGCCAAGCAGATGCGCGGCGGCGGCATGGACGATGTCATCTTCAGCGGCACGGCAACCCGTCCCGCGCGCAACATTGCGGAAGTGATTCTGAGCCTGGACAATTCCTCCCGCGCGGCGCCGGCGCAATTCAATGATTCCGATGAACTGGAAGTCAGCCGCCGAATCGAACGGGAAAAGGGTTCCACATACCGGGTCAACGGCAAGGAAGTGCGGGCTCGGGACGTGCAGCTTCTGTTCGCCGATTCGGCTACCGGCGCGCGTTCAACGGCCCTGGTCAGCCAAGGACGAATAGGTACCGTAATCGCGGCCAAGCCAACGGAACGCCGGCACCTTTTGGAAGAAGCCGCGGGAATTACCGGGCTCCATTCCCGCCGCCATGAAGCCGAATTGCGCCTGCGGGCGGCGGAAACCAATCTGGTCCGCCTGGAAGACATCCTGGGCACCCTGGAAACGCAACTGCAAAGCCTGAAAAAACAATCCCGGCAGGCGACCCGCTACCGCAACCTGTCCGGTCACATCCGCCGTGCCGAGGCCAACCTTTATCTCTTGCGCTGGGTCGCCGCCTGCGGCGACCTGGAACACAATTCCGAAGCCCTGAAGATTGCCGAAGCCGAGGTCAACAATCTGTCCGGCGTTTCCGCCGAAGCCGCCGCCCGTCAGGCGGACGTTGCCGCCGGACTGCCGGCCCTGCGCCAAGCCGAGGCCGAGGCCGCCGCCGCCCTGCACCGACTGGTGATCGCGCGGGAAAATCTGGATGCTGAAGAACAAAGAGTCGAGGAAGCCCAGCGTGGTTGCGAAGCTCGCCTCGAACAGGTCGCCGTCGATTCCGAACGTGAAAACGCCCTCGCCGCCGATGCCAAGGCGGCCATTAACCGCCTGACCCAGGAACGCGACGAAATCAACGATCAGCAAAACGGCGAAGAGGCCGCCGGCGAGGCCGCGGCCATCTCCCTTGCCGAAGCCAACCAGGCCGTTGAATCCCTGGATGACCGACTGACGGCGCTCACCGACCAGCTTGCCGCCGACCAGGCCCGCCGCGCCAGCCTGACCCGTTCGATCGGCGAAATGGAAGAGCGGTTATCACACCTTGGCAACCGGGCCGCTGAAAATTCCAGGCAACGCGACGCCCTTGAAGCGGAAACCGCCAACACCGACGCGCTCAGGCAGGCTGAAACCGCCCTGACCGACGCTCAAGGTGCCCTTGATGCCGCCCGCGCCCGTGCCGAAGCGGCGGAAACCGCGCAAACCGATAAAATGAACGCCGCCCGCACCGCCATAAATGTCCTGCATGGCGCCGAGGCCTCCCTAACCCGCCTGGAAGCCGAAGAACAAACCCTGTCTCGGATTCTGGAAACCGATGATGCTGACATGTGGCCCCCCCTGATTGATGCGGTCAGCGTCGACCCGGGGGCGGAAGCCGCCCTTGGCGCCGCTTTGGGCGAGGATCTATCAGCGCCGGCCGATGAACCGGCGCCGGTCCATTGGCGGACTCTTGATCCTATTTCAGCTGCGCCCGAGCTGCCGGGCGGCGCCGAACCCTTAAGCCGGTATGTTCGGGGTCCGGCTGCGCTGGGCCGGCGCCTGAGCCAGATCGGGGTCGTCGCCGATGAAGATGAAGGAAACCGCCTGGCTTCCCGGTTGTCCCAAGGGCAGCGGCTGGTCAGCCGTGAAGGCGGGTTGTGGCGTTGGGACGGCTATACCGTTTCCGCCGGCGCCGCCACTGCCGCCGGAGCCCGCCTGGAACAACGCAACCGCCTCAACGATGTCCGCGACCGGCTGAGCGAAGCCCGCGCGGAAAAGGATGCCGCCGAACGCACGTCCCGCAACGCCCAGGTCGAAGCGGACGAAGCCGCCGCCGCCGTCCGCGCCGCGCGCGTGGCCGTTCAGTCGGCGGATGCGGCGTGTGGCGATGTCCGGGACAAGGTTTCCGGCCTAAAAGAAACGGCGGCGGCGCAGACTTCGCGCTTGGCCGGGATGCGCGATCAGGCGGTATCGATCGAAGCCGATCTTGCCGAAACCCGCGCCCGAATGGAAGAAGCGCGGAATTCCCTGGCCGGACTTCCCGACCCGGAAGCCAAACGCGAGGAAGTCGCCACCTTACGCACTGAGCTCGCCGAATGCCGGACGATCCAGGTCGAACGTCAGGCCGCCTATGAAAACCTGGTCCGCGCGGCGGAAGAACGCCGCCGCCGTCTGGAAGGGATGGAGCGGGAAATGGTATCCTGGCGCCAACGGGGCGAAGGTGCGGCGCAACGCCTCCATCACCTGTCCGACCGCAAGCAGGCGGTTGAGGCGGAATTGGAACAGCTGAAAACCCGGCCGCTGGAAATAGCCCAGCAACGCGAGACCCTTCTCACATCCATCGAAGATTCCGAGCACAAACGGAAAGCCGCCGCCGACAGGCTGGCAGAAGCCGAGGCCCGTCTGGCCGACGCGGATCAGGATTTGAAAGCCGCCGAGCAGAATTTGGCCCATACCCGCGAAGAAAGGGTCCGCGCCCAGGGCCTCGTCGAGCAGGCCCGCCTGGCCCAGGAAAACATCAAGGAACATGTGATCGAAAAACTGGATTGTTCGCCCGAACAATTGCGCGAGGTCGCGGAGCTTACCGACGACGAGGAACTTCCCGATCCGGAAGCAGTGGAAAGCCGCCTCGCCCGCCTGCTCCGGGAGCGGGACACCATGGGCCCCGTCAATTTGAGAGCGGAGCAGGAAGCCAAGGAACTGGCCGAACAGTCGGAGACCCTGGAAGCGGAAAAATCAGATCTGGTGAAAG
>JAOUPW010000095.1 GCA_029879665.1 Rhodospirillales bacterium
ATCGATCGACAGGTTAGGATGATATTTCCTCAAAGCGGCGATGAAGGGAGTAAACAGGATTGTATTTCCGATGCCCGATAGGGATATGCACAGAACTCTGCCGCCGTTATGCAGGGGAGTATCCGCTTTTGTTTCGTGATTCGGGTTCACGCGTTTTCCCATGGCTGCATTTTAAAATACTCATCGTGTAAATTGCCGATGTTCCGGATGCAGCTTCGCCATTCGAAATTTTGCAAAGAGCTACCGATTCTGTTCTTTCTTCTGAAGTTCAATTCTCCGCACTTTCTCCAACGTCAACTCAAGGAGGTGCCGGTTAAAATTAATCAGGTCCGCAACCAGGCCAATCAGAAATGTGACAAAACCGATAACCACCAGGGTGCCGCCAAGGATAAGAGACTGAACATGTCCAGCTCCCTCTCCGATGAAATAGAAAAAAAGGAACCGCAGAATGGGCAAGGTTCCGACAGTCGTCAGCAAAAGCCCGATGTAGAAAAAAAGGCGAATCGGCTGATACATGGCATACATTCGGATCATGGTCGTCAAAGACCGCCCGATGAAACCGGGCATGCTTGTAAAGAGGCGCGATTCGCGGGTTTTCGGGTTGGTTCCAATCGGCACGGAGGCAATTGACATCTTTCGGTTGCCGGCCTGAATCAACATTTCGATGGTATAACTGAACGATGAGACGATATTTAATTGCAGCGCGGCTTCGCGCGACAAGGCACGGAATCCGCTGACTGCATCCGGAACGTCGGTATTGGAAAGGCTGCGAACGGCGAAACTTCCCAAGGCCTGGAGCCTTTTCTTGTTCGCGGAAAAATGAGCTATATTCTGGGTTTGACGATCGCCAATTACAATATCGGCCTTCCCGTCAAGAATTGGTTGAATCAGTTTGGCGATATCCTGCCCCGCGTATTGATTGTCTCCATCCGTATTGACGATGATATCGGCGCCTTGACGAAGGCATTCATCAATGCCGAACCGAAAGGCTCTCGCCAAGCCTTGATTGTTTTTGTTGCGTATTATGTGGTCAACGCCTAATTCCCGGGCAACGCCGACGGTGTCGTCGGTCGAGCCGTCGTCGACAACCATGATTTCAACTTGCGCCACGCCGTCAATATGCCGCGGAATATCCGCCACCGTTTCGGCCAAGGTCTCTGCTTCGTTATAGCAGGGAATCTGGACAATAAGTTTAACCATGAAAACTCCACATGAAGACCGCGATGCCTTCCCCTTGGCGAAGGGTAAAAGGTAAATGATAAAAAAAGGTTATCTCTAATTGCCTGGTCAACGTCGGCAATCCAATCGAATGGGGTCATTCCCGGGGGAACAGCTGAATCCTGAGGTGTTACATTAGTTCCATTGGCTTCATTCCAAGCCGGCGGATACCTACCGAAGCGTTGCCGTGATGCCGGGACGGTTTACCTTCCAAATCCAATTCTTGTATTGTGCGGATGATATAATCGCTCAAACTTAGAGACTCGCAAACGGGGGCGCGGATTTGTAACATTGCCCTCCCGCTTCTTTATGTTGTTTTCATCCTTGGCCTTTGCTCACGTTGCTGGCCGGAACCATACCGGCGTTGGATCAGGCCAAGATGAGGACGGTTATCAAGGTCGGGGGGTTCGGGCAGGCTTACAGCAGCCCCAGGGTCCTGAACGAACTGACCCCGGATTTGGCGACGATCAGGTGGTCGTGCAGGGTGATGCCAAGCTTTTCGCCCACTTCGCGGATTTCGTGGGTCATGGCGATGTCGCCCTCCGACGGCGTCGGATCACCGCTCGGATGATTGTGGGCTATGATGATCGCAGTCGCGCCCAATTCCAGCGCCCGCTTGACCACCTCGCGCGGATAAACCGGCGTATGGTCCACGGTGCCTTGCTGCTGCACTTCGTCGGCGATCAGGACGTTTTTGTTGTTGAGGAACAAAATGCGAAACTGCTCGGTCTTTTCAAAGGCCATGGTCGAACGGCTGTAATCCAACAGCGCCTGCCAGTTGCTTAAAACCGGGCGATTGAGAACTTCTCCCCGGGCAAGCCGGCGGGCCCCCGACTGTATCGTTTTTAAGGCGATCACCGCGGAATCCCCGATTCCGGTGACTTCTTTCAAGGAATCCGGAGAAGCCGAAACAACTTCGGCAAACGAGCCGAAACGATGCATCAACCGTTTTGCCAGCGGTTTAACATCCTGACGGGGCAAGGCGAGAAATAAAATAAGTTCCAGCATCTCATAATCAGGCAACGCGTCGGCGCCGCCCTTCATGAACCTGTCGCGCAGCCGCTGCCGGTGGCCGGTATAATGGGGCTTGGCGGTTTTAGGAGTGCCAGCCACGAAATTAGATATCGTAGGGGGGCTGGTCGAGTCCCATGGGTGATTTAGTGAAAACCTCGTAACCGTCTGCGGTTACCGCCAGGGAATGTTCGAATTGGGCCGACAGCGAGCGGTCCTTGGTGACCGCGGTCCATCCATCGTCAAGAATTTTCACTTCGTATCGCCCCAGATTGATCATCGGTTCGATGGTGAAGAACATGCCTTCCCGCAAGGTCGGTCCTTCGCCCGGATTGCCGTAATGCATAATGTTGGGGGCGGTGTGGAAAACCTGTCCCAGCCCGTGACCGCAGAAATCCCTGACCACGGAACACCGATGGCTTTCCGCATAGGTCTGAATCGCATGGCCAATATCGCCAACGGTGGCCCCCGGCCGGACGGCTTCAATCCCTTTCCACATGGCCTGGAACGTAATATCCGAAAGGCGTTTGTCCTTGACCGCGGGCTTGCCGGCAAAAAACATGCGGCTGGAATCGCCGAACCAGCCGTCAAGGGTAACGGTAACGTCAATATTGAGGGAATCTCCCTGGCTCAGGACCCTGTCGCCGGGAATGCCGTGGCAGACAACATGATTGATCGAAGTACAAATGGATTTTGGAAATCCACGATAATTCAACGGCGATGGGGTTGCGTTGTGATCAACGATAAAATCATGACACAATTTATCAAGCGCATTGGTGGTCACGCCCGGTTTGACAAACGGAGTGATGTAATCCAGCGTTTCGGCGGCAAGGCGACCGGCCTTGCGCATGTATTCGAAGTCTTCCGGCAAATGAATCTTGATGTGCCGGGATTCCGGATGTTCGGTATCCATGTGCATGTTGTTCATGCCCTGATTATGGCATTCCTCGGTAATTTATCACAGCGCAGGGTTTATAGGTCCTTAAAATGCAAGCTTGATCGGCGATGATACCCGAATTTCCTCGGGAGACAAAACGCAGCCATAACAAAGCGCTTCCACCCCCTTGGACATAACTTGGGAGAGGGTTTCGGCATATGCCGGGTCGATATCGGCGGCGACGCTGAACCGGTCGCAATCTTCCCGCTGGACCAGATAAACCATCACCGCCCGGGCGCCTCCAGCGGCCATATCGGCCAATTCCAGCAAATGCTTGGTGCCCCGGGATGTTACTGCGTCGGGAAATTCGGCCAAGCCTTTTTTGCCGCTGTTCCGGCGCAGGGTCACGTTTTTGACCTCGACATAACATGTAGGAAGGCCGTCTCCCTCGAGCAACAGGTCAATACGGGAATTTTTGCCATATTTTACTTCCCGGCGAAGGTTGGCGTATCCGCTCAACTCGGAAATGGTGCCGCCGCCGACGGCTTCTTCGACCAGCTTGTTGGGAAGGGCGGTATTGATGCCGACCAGGGTTTCCCCCACCCGGATCAGTTCCCAGGTATAGCGGAGCTTGCGCTCTGGATTGCGCGCGGGCGACAGCCAGACCTCAGCGCCGGGGTCTTTGACCGCCATCATTGAGCCGGAATTGGCGCAATGGGCGGTGACCACCGAACCGTCGTCCAGTTCGACGTCGGCCATGAAGCGTTTGTATCTATTTATCAGACGGCCGGGAATCAGGGGATCGGGAAATTTCATGGCCGGACCCTATCTTCTAGAGCAAGGTCGATCAATGGCTTTTGGCAACGTTCCGGAAGCGGGAATCGAAAATGGGTGTATAGTGGCAACCCGTTACCTTCGACTTGGAAAGGAAGCGCAGACATGATCTTAAGCACTCTGGAACAACTGCCGGGAAACCGCATTACGGAACACCTCGGCCTTGTCCATGGCAGCACCGTGAAGGCAAAACATGTGGGCCGGGATTTGATGGCCAGTCTTAAAAATATCGTCGGCGGCGAGTTGGTCGGCTACACCGAACTTCTTAACGAAGCCCGCGAGGAATCAATTAAAAGGATGATCGCCGAAGCCGAGTCGATCGGCGCCAATGCGGTCATCAACATACGGTTTTCAACTTCTTCCATTACTTCCGGCGCGGCGGAACTGCTGGCATACGGGTCCGCAGTCAAGGTGGAGAACGGGTAAAATGCCGGATTTCGAATATTCCTACCAGATCGGCTGGTTCTTGCTTTTGCTGCTTACCGGTTATCTGGCCGGAAGGTACAATGAAAGGCGGCATTACCGGTCCATCCGCAAGCGCGAACTTGGCTTGAAGGACCTGCTTGTCTTTTCCACCCGTCACTTGCCGGCGGACGGCGCCTATACGGCTCCGGCCATGGTGTTGGGCAGCGCGGTGATTTCCGTTGATTATTTCAAAAGCTTTCTCGCCAGCCTCCGGCGCCTGATCGGTGGGAATATCGACAGTTATGAAAGCCTGGTCGAACGGGCCCGCCGCGAAGCCATCCTGCGCATGAAACTGGAAGCCCGGAATCAGGGCGCCGATATGGTTTTCAACGTCAAACTGGAAACCTCCAGAGTCTACAGCGGTGAAAAAAACCTGACCCAGTCGGTTGAGGTTCTGGCCTATGGAACGGCGGTAAAACGCTTGGAGCAGTCTGCTGAAATACATTAACCCCAAAGTCAGGGAAGGCATCAATTCCGGCCGCAGCCGGCCGGTCAGGGATTTTTTTGTCCTTGGCGGCGGTACCCTCGCTGTCATCGGCATCGTCATTTTTATTTTGTTTCAGACGATGGATGTCCTGGGCGCCTATATACCTTATCCATGGGAACGGGCGATCGCCGGTCCTTTTGTTGCCGGAATAGCCAAGCAGAAGAAAGGGGATCCCGAAACCTGGGCCCGTCTGGATAGCCTGGCGGTACGCCTTTCCGCCGCCATGAACCTGCCCGACGGCATGAAGATCAAGGTTCATTTTGTTCATGATAACAAAATCAACGCATTCGCTACCCTTGGCGGAAATGTCATCATTCTTGATGGTCTGGTCGCCCGGATGCCCAACGAAAACGCCTTGGCCATGGTGGTCGCCCATGAAATCGCCCACGTGAAACACAGAGATGTAATCACGGCAATTTCCGCCGGACTCATGTTTGCGGCGGTGGCGGCGGTGGTTCTCGGGGATGCCGGCTGGGCCGAAGAAATCATTTCCGGCGAGGGTCTGCTGACGACGCTCCATTTCAGCCGCAAGCGCGAGAAATCCGCCGATGAAGAAGCCCTGTCGGCGCTGGTCAAGGTGTACGGGCACACCGGCGGTTTCGAAGAAGTGTTTCGTGTTCTTGATCATGCGAGCAAAGGGCAAAAGCGGCCGCCGGCGCTTCTCAGCACCCACCCCCGGATTGAATCCCGTATCGCCAATCTGAACAAAATAGCGGAACGGAACGGCTGGCCGGTTTCCGGGCCGATGACGCCGTTGGTGTCCAAGCCGGAATTTCTCCGATGACAATCTTCGCCGGTATTCCCGTGTCCAAGGACGCTCCCCGAAAGCGTCTCGCCGCAATTGACCTCTGTCGTGGCGGCGCCATCGTCCTGATGGCCGTCTATCATTTTTGCTGGGATCTTGCCTATTTCGGCCTTGCCGAATTCCGCTTGCTGGACGACCCCTTCTGGCTTGGCTTCCGTTATTTTATTTTGTGCTCGTTTCTTGCCGTTGCCGGGATCAGCCTGGCCCTGGCATTTGCAAGTGGAGTGTCCCGGCAATCATTCCTGCGCCGGCTTGCCCTTATCACGGGATGCGCACTCGTCATTACTCTCGCGACTCGGGTTCTTTTTCCCGAAAGTTACATTTTTTTCGGCGTTCTCCATTTTATTGCCCTGGCAAGCGTTCTTGGCGTTTTATTTATCCGCTTGCCCTTCGGCGGGATTGTCGCCGCCGCGATGATCAGCCTTGTCCTGCCGTTGGTGGTGTCCGCGCCCCTGTTCGACCTGCCCTGGCTGCTGTGGCTCGGGCTTGTCAGCGAAACGCCGTTCACCAACGATTACGTTCCCCTGTTTCCGTGGATGGGCATTTATCTGTTCGGGCTGGCCTTGGGGCGAATGATGGTTTCCCCCGGGCCGGTATCTTCGCGGGTCGCCGCCTTCGCCCGGCCCCGGGCAAAGGCGGCGCGGGTGCTGGAATGGGCGGGACGGCGAAGCTTGTTTGTGTACATGGTGCATCAGCCCATCCTGCTTGGTCTTGTGTTTGCCGCATCCATTGGCATTGGAATTGAGACAACCGGGAGCATGAGCCGATCTCCGGATGCCTCGGAAAGTCCTAATGCCGGACGGCTCCAGTTCACGCAAAGCTGCCAGGTGGAATGTGAAAATACGGGTTCATCTCCCGGATTATGCGTCGGATATTGCGCCTGCATGCTGAAAGGTGTGGAACAATCCGATATTGTTAGGTCGGCGCAAACGGACAGCCGGAAAGATTCGGAATTCCGAAACTTTTTTTCGGCGCTTACGATGCGGTGCGCGGCGGATCACCTTTTCGGCAAGCCCAAACAAGGGAATGAACAATAAACCGCTCAACGTGTTAAGGGCGGGGCTTTTCCCCGGAGGGAATATCACCGGCTCCAAGTGCATCGGCGAGGCTTGACCGCGCGCTTCCGGGTTTCAAAGGCTTTTGTTGCGATGGATCGGGGGCCCATGCCGCCAGGTAGATGATCTGGAACGTGGCCGGAACGCGGCCGTCGTCATCGCCAAACAATTCCCGGTATCGGCGGGCGGCGCCTATCAGGGTCGCGCGGCGGGTGAGTGTTTTTCGCCGTTCTCCAACGGAGTTGGATTCCCCCAT
>JAOUPW010000096.1 GCA_029879665.1 Rhodospirillales bacterium
AACCTTATGGCAATGGATCAGCGAAGGGGAGGGTGATCTTGTCATTACCGACGTGGTCATGCCCGATGAAAACGGCCTCGACCTGATTCCGCGTATCCGCAAGATCCGGCCTGAACTCAAAATTTTAGTAATGAGTGCGCAGAATACGCTGCTCACCGCGGTCAAGGCGACGGAACGGGGCGCGTTTGAATACCTGCCCAAGCCGTTCGATCTGGATAAGCTTGTCAATGTCGTCAGGCGGGCACTTGAGGCTCCTTCCTCGGAAAAGAATGGAGATTGGATCAAGGGTAACGAGGAACAACTTCCCTTGATCGGCCGATCTCCAGCCATGCAGGATATATACCGCACCCTTGCGCGCTTGATGGGAACGGATCTATCCGTGATGATCACCGGTGAATCCGGGACCGGCAAAGAACTGGTTGCCCGCGCGCTCCACGATTACGGCAAGCGGCGCGACAAATCCTTTGTTGCCATAAATATGGCGGCCATTCCCAAAGACTTGATCGAAAGTGAGCTGTTCGGCCACGAAAAAGGTGCTTTTACCGGGGCCTCCGCTCGCAGTTCCGGCCGGTTCGAGCAGGCCGAAGGCGGAACGCTTTTTCTCGATGAAATAGGAGACATGCCGTTGGAAGCGCAAACGCGGCTTCTTCGCGTTTTGCAGGAAGGGGAATATACCACCGTTGGCGGACGAACCCCGATCAAAGCCAATGTCAGGATTGTCGCCGCCACTCACCGGGATCTTCGCCAACATATCCGCCAGGGCTTGTTCCGTGAAGACCTGTATTTTCGGCTGAACGTTGTACCCTTGCGCCTGCCGCCGCTTCGTGAGCGTTCCGAGGATATTCCGGAATTGGCTCGTCATTTTCTCACCCGCGCAGCGGAAGAGGGACTTCCTTGGAAAGTCATAGACAACGAAGGAATGGAGGTTTTGAAATCCAGTTCTTGGCCCGGAAACGTGCGCGAACTGGAAAATTTAATCCGCCGGCTGGCGGCGCTTTATTCCGAAGAAACAATCAGCGTGGAAGCCATTCGATCGGAACTGGCGGATAGCAAACCCGCCGCCGCAAGTAATGCAAACGGCATTTCTCAATCCATGGAAAGTCATCTGAATTCATATTTTTCTTCGTTGGGCGAGGAATTGCCGGCTTCGGGTTTATATGAACGTGTGCTTCGTGAAGTTGAACGCCCCTTGATTTCTCTAACCCTGCAGGCGACCCGGGGGAATCAGATTAAGGCATCCGAAGTTCTCGGTTTGAATAGAAATACGCTTCGGAAAAAAATCAAGGAACTAAATATTCCGGTAATCAGGGGAGGCAGGGCGTGAATCGCCTACGCGATATTAATCGGGGATATATCCGGTTCCGGTTGTGGTCCCGGCGGCATTCCCTGGGCCGGAAATTGGCTTTCGTATTGGCCGCTGCGGCGGTGGGGTCGGGTATGGCCACGGTTACGACCATGACCGGCTCCTCTCCGTCTGGGCCGGATCGTGAGACAATTCTGGCCTTATTGTATCTTGATGTTGTTCTGTCGTTGCTGCTGGCTGTGGTGGTCGGTCGCAAACTAGCTTCTGTCTGGGCGGAACGGCGCCGGGGCCATGCCGGGTCCGGTCTACATATTCGTCTGGTTTTGTTTTTCAGTCTGATTGCGGTAACACCGGCCATCCTGGTTGCCATATTTGCCGGCCTGTTTCTTAATTTCGGCATTCAGGAATGGTTCAGCAAACGTGTATCCACGGCACTACATGAATCAGACGCCGTGGCCGTTGCCTACCTGGAGGAGCATCGCAAAAACATCCGGGCAGATATTTTTGCCATTGCCAACGATTTGAACAGAGAGGCAGCCGGTCTGATGCTTAATCCCCGGCTATTTAATCAGGTGTTGACGGCGCAGGCGGGGATTCGCGGGTTGCCCGAAGCCTTGGTGGTAGATAGCGATGGCGGTGTTCTGGCTCGCTCGCAATTCAGCATGTCGCTTGAATTCGAGCAGGTGCCTTCCCGAATTATTAATTTGGCTAAACAAGGAAAGATTGCAGTTATCACGACCGGAGATGCCAACAAGGTACGTGCGGTCGTAAAATTAAACAGGTTTGCGGATGCCTATCTTCTGGTCGGGCGTTTTGTTGAATCCGGGGTGCTGGAGCGGATTGACAGAACTCAGAAAGCAGTTGCGCAATATACGGCCTTCGAAAAAAAACGGGATGATATTCAATTCTTCTTTGTTATGATTTTCGTTGTTGTCGCTCTTTTGCTGCTGTTGGCCGCTATTTGGATCGGTTTGACGCAGGCGACGCAAATTGCCAGCCCCATCAGTAAATTGATTACCGCCGCGGAGCGGGTGCGAAAGGGGGATTTATCCGTGCGCGTGGATTCATCAGTAAGCACGGATGAGATCGGTACGCTTAGCCGATCCTTCAACCGCATGACCAGCCAGATCGAATCGCAGCAGCAGGGGCTAATGAATGCCAACCGCGAACTTGATGAACGGCGCAGATTCACCGAAACGGTACTTGCCGGCGTTTCCGCCGGCGTTATCGGGTTGGATGTGAACGGATGCGTGAATCTTCCCAATCGCACCGCGTCGGAACTTTTGGGCATCGATTTGGACAATTCACTGGGCGAGTATCTTGGAAAAGTCGTTCCCGAAATGAAAGAGACTCTTGATGAGTTGCGGGCGCGACCCGACCGGGTCCACCAATTGGAAATCAGGATTGTTCGTAAGGATCAGCTTCGGACCTTACTGGTTAACGTCGCAGCGGAACGCTTGAATAAAGAAATCATTGGATATGTTGTCACCTTTGATGATGTTACGGATCTTTTGTCGGCGCAGCGCACCGCCGTTTGGGCCGACGTGGCAAGGCGAATCGCGCATGAGATCAAGAATCCCCTGACCCCGATTCAGCTTTCCGCCGAGCGCTTGAAACGAAAATATTTGAAGGAAATCACAACCGATCCCGAAACTTTTTTAGCATGCACCGAAACCATTGTTCGTCAGGTCGAGGAAATCGGCCGCATGGTGGATGAATTTTCATCATTTGCCCGCATGCCGGAACCGAAGATAAACCCGGAAAGTATTTCTCAGATTATTGAACAATCGATCTTTTTGGAACGTAACAGATTCCCGGGCATTTCCTTTAATGTGGATATGCCAAACAGCAATATTTTGTTAAAATGCGACCGCCGTCAAATTAGCCGGGCGTTGATGAATGTGCTGAAAAATGCGGCGGAATCTATTTCTTCCGCCAAGAAAAAAAATAAGAATTTTGGCAAGGGAACGATTATGATACGGGTGAGAGAGAAGTCATCCGAAGAAAATCCCGGTGTTTCGATTGTTGTGGAAGACAATGGACTGGGACTTCCCTTTGAATTCCGGGATCGGCTTACAGAACCTTATATGACGACCCGAACCAAGGGAACCGGTTTGGGTTTATCCATAGTGAAGAAGATCATGGAAGATCATGACGGGTATTTGAAACTTGATAACAGGGATGAAGGGGGCGCCATAGTGACTCTCTTCTTCAACAATGTGGACGATGTATCCTATGCATCATCAGAATTACAAACAGATGCCCAAACTCCGGACATCGGAAGCGAAACCAAAAAAGTAGCAACCTGACCGCAATATTATGGCTTATGACATTCTGATCGTTGATGACGAATCGGACATTCGGGTGCTGACCGCCGGTGTTCTGGAAGATGAAGGATTTCTGACTCGCGAAGCCGCGGACAGCACCAGTGCTCTTGCCGAAATTCGCACTCGTCGGCCGAGCATGGTACTGCTGGATATCTGGTTGCAGAATAGCGAATTGGATGGCCTGGGTATCCTTGAAGCCGCGAAAAAGGAATATCCCGATCTTCCGGTGGTTATGATGAGCGGCCATGGAACTGTTGAAACTGCGGTTTTGGCTCTTAAACTGGGCGCCTATGATTTTATCGAAAAGCCGTTTACCGCGGATCGTTTGCTCCTGATTACCGAGCGCGCCATTGAAGCATCCGAATTGCGCCGCCAGAATCTTGAACTTCGCCAGCTTGCCGGGTCGGAAACCGAACTGATTGGTGAGTCGCCCTCCATAAATCATATTCGCCAGACCATCGAACGTGTGGGACCGTCAAACTCACGTGTTCTAATTTCCGGTCCGGCGGGGTCAGGAAAGGAACTGGTGGCCAGGGCAATTCATGCCGAATCGCACCGGGCGGACGGTCCTTTTATTGTGCTTAATTGCGCCACCATGCAACCGGATCGGATGGAAATAGAATTATTTGGCACCGAATCTTCTGAACCCAACAGCCCAGGGGCCCGCAGGATAGGCATTTTCGAATCTGCCCATAATGGAACCCTGTTTTTTGATGAAGTCGCGGACATGCCACTTGAAACCCAGGGCAAGATAGTTCGCGTCCTCCAGGAACAGAATTTCCGTCGGGTTGGTGGAAAAATATCTATTCAGGTTGACGTTCGGGTCATATCTGCGACTTCCCATGATCTGGCAAAAAAAATTAACGAAAATAGTTTCCGGGAAGATCTTTTTTATCGCCTTAATGTTGTTCCGGTTCAGGTGCCTTCCCTGAGTGAACGCCGGGAAGATATACCCTTGCTGGCAAATTATTTCATGGCTCGGGAAGCCCTGGCTGCCGGCCGTCAGCCCAGAACGTTGGGCCAGGATACGATCGCGGCCTTGCAGGGATATGACTGGCCCGGAAACGGAAGAGAACTCCGCAATTTTATCGAAAGATTGCTAATTACGGCGCCCGGAGAAATTCACGACCCCATTACCGTGGATATGCTCACCGCAAATAGAAATTCCCAGATATCCAATGAAGGCAGAAATTTCAATAATGGCGCGATCATGGGCTTGCCCCTACGTGAAGCCAGGGAAATCTTTGAAAAGGAGTACCTGCTTGGTCAAGTGGACCGCTTCGGGGGTAATATATCGCGCACGGCGTCTTTTATTGGAATGGAACGCTCCGCCCTTCACCGTAAACTCAAATCTTTGGGTGTCCAAAAGGACGATAAGCCGTCAAAAACGGGGAATAACACAGCATGAAGGTCATAATCTGCGGTGCAGGCCAGGTCGGTTCTAACATTGCCCGACACCTTGCCCTGGAAAACAATGATGTCACGGTGATTGACCGGTCTTCGGAATTGATTCGAAAGATCAGTGACACGCTTGATGTCAAGGGAATCGTCGGCCACGCCTCCCGCCCCGTGGTCTTGGAAAAGGCCGCGGCGGGGGATGCGGACATGATTATCGCCGTAACCTATGCCGATGAAATCAACATGGTTGCCTGCCAGGTCGCACATTCGCTTTTTGATGTTCCGACTAAAATTGCCAGGGTCCGGGATCAAAGCTATCTCGATCCCATGTGGTCGAACCTTTTTTCCCGGGACCACATGCCGATTGATGTTGTTATTTCACCCGAAATCGAAGTCGCCCGCGCCATTACGCGGCGCCTTCAGCTTCCCGGCGCTTTTGAAATGATTCCCCTTGCCGATGATAAGGTTCGGTTGCTTGGCGTCCGTTGTGAGAACGATTGCCCGCTGGTTAATACTCCTCTCAGGCAACTGACTCAGCTGTTTCCGGACCTCAATATCGTCATTGTCGGATTGACACGGGACGGCAGGGCGATTGTGCCGACTGCCGAT
The DNA here is from genome assembly GCA_029879665.1 of Rhodospirillales bacterium. GTDB lineage: Bacteria > Pseudomonadota > Alphaproteobacteria > Rhodospirillales > JAOUPW01 > JAOUPW01. The sequence continues at coordinate 5,638 of JAOUPW010000096.1, forward strand.
GATCAGATGCTTCCGGGAGACGAAGTTTATTTCGTCGTGGATACGGAACATGTGCCGAGGGCAATGGCCGCCTTTGGCCATGAAGAACAGGAAGCCCGCCGGCTGCTGATTTTTGGCGGCGGAAACATCGGCCTGTTTCTTGCCCAGGAACTTGAAAAGCAACAATCAACGGTTAAAGTCAAAATCGTGGAATTTGATCACGAAAGGGCGGAAATCATCGCCAGCCGATTGGGCGGTACGGTCGTTCTTAAAGGTGACGTTCTCGATTCGGACATTCTGGAAGAAGCAAATGTCTCTGCAACGGAAACGGTTGTGGCAGTGACCAATGATGACGAAACGAATATTCTCTCATCGCTTCTTGCCAAGCGACATGGAACCAAGCGTGCCATTACTCTGATTAACAAAAGCACTTATGAGCCCTTGATGGGATCGTTGGGTATCGATGTGGTTGTCAGTCCGCGAAATATCACCGTATCAACGATTCTGCAGCATGTCCGGAGAGGCCGGATTCATTCCGTACACACCTTGCGTGAAGGGTTTGGTGAACTGATCGAAGCCGAGGCGCTCGAAACCTCACCCCTCGTAGGAACCCCTTTAAAAGACGTCAAGCTGCCCTCAGGCGTCATTCTCGGCGCCATCGTCAGGAACGGTACCGTAATCAGCCCCCGCGGCAGCACGGTAGTTGAAAAGGATGACAGGGTCGTTCTCTTCGCCGCCGCAGAAGCGATCCGCAAGGTCGAGAAGCTGTTTTCCGTTCAGCTTGAATATTTCTAATCTTATAAGTGGAATCAAATGTCACGAATTGCATACGTCAACGGCCATTATGTCCCGCATCGGGATGCCGCCGTTCACATTGAAGACAGAGGTTATCAATTCGCCGATGGCGTTTATGAGGTCGTTGCCGTTCATAATCGCAGGTTGGTTGATGCCGAGGGCCATATGACCCGCCTGAATCGTTCCCTAGGCGAACTTCGCATAGATTGGCCCATGTCATCGCGGGCACTGAGCGTCGTCATGAAAGAAGTCATTCAACGTAACCGGGTCCTGGACGGGCTGGTCTATATTCAGATCACCCGGGGCGTTGCCCCCAGGGATCATGCCTTTCCCAAGAATGCAAAAAGCGTTCTGGTTTTGACCTCCCGCCGGACTCCTCCTTTTGATATCGAACGGGCCAGAAAAGGAGTCGATGTTATCACCCTTCACGATATTCGCTGGAAACGCCGGGATATCAAATCCATTTCACTTCTGCCCAACGTTCTCGGTAAACAGGAAGCGCGTGAAAAAGGAGCGTACGAGGCATGGCTCGTC
>JAOUPW010000097.1 GCA_029879665.1 Rhodospirillales bacterium
TAATTCAATTTTACCGCATCACCAAATTACTATTTTTGAAACAGTTCTTGATGAACGTTCAGTTGATCACTGGAGGCATTGGTTTAAGGAAAGTGTAGCTTTTGGGTTTAAAGATGGCCGTGGGAAAATTCACTGGGTTCCGAACGAACAGTATAAAATTGTGGCATTGGGAATTCAAAAAATAGCAATAATGTTTGGTAAAACAGAAGATGTGCCAATGGGAAAAAGTGTTACATTTAGGATCAATCCTCATAATGAAATTAATTAAGGCACAGCCTAATAATTCTTGATGATGGGTAGATAATTTTCATTTTGTGTTTCGTGTTTTTAGTAGGGTACTTTTAGGTCGTCCTAATATTTTTTTGTGTCTATTGTGTTTGAACTATAGATTAAATGTCTGTTACGTATTCCGCCTTTTCAAACTGTTAGTGAACAATGCACAGTTTCCAACACGGTCCATGTGTAAGCTTCTGATATATATATGGTAACGCTCGCCCTTTAAAATCTGTTATCCGTAAGGGTGTGCCGGTTCGAGTCCGGCAGCGGGCACCATTTAAAATCAGATGGGTTATTGGGGGAGCGTACAGCTTGCCCCTACTCGGGAATTCGGTTGAGCAAGGTCACTTGTGACCCCGCTCCCTGAAACGCCCTCGCTATTAAGCCAGTGTCCGCCCTCAAGAGCGGGGGAGGGGACGTTCAACCAATACGACGACATCCATGCGTCCGGAAATCTCGTCAATTTCATTCTTTGGCATGGAGCTGAAGGCCGTAGACAGGGCATCGGAAGTAGTGGCGTCTTTGGCGATGACGCTGACCGATGCCCAATAGGATGCGCTGCGGCCCGTTTTCGGGTCGAACAGGTGATGGTGGCGTTTCTTTCGGTCAAACCAGGTTCCATACCCCCCCGAAGTGGCGATGGCCCGGTCCCGCAAGTCCACGGCACGGATCGGTTTTGAAGCGCCGTGCGGGTCGCGAATCCCGGCCCGCCATGGCGATCCATCCGGCTTCGCCCCCAATGCGCGAATTTCACCAAGGTCAACAAGAACATTTTCAAACCCGTGCCCGCGAAGGATCTCGGCGACGCGATCGGTAATGTAACCCTGGGCGATGCCGTTGAGGGTTATGGACATGCCGGAACGCCGCAATGCAATTCGGGCCTCGTCCGCCTCGATGCCCGTAAAATCGACGAGGGCGCGGGCGGCCTCGATGGCTTCCGGGGGCGGTCCCGCCGGATCCGCATCCGGACGCGAAAAATGTCCCGCGTAGAGAGTCCATAAAGGCTGAACGGTCACATCGAAAGCCCCCTCGGTCAGGGTGCCGAAGCGGATTGCATCGTCGAGGCATCGAACCAGGTCGAGCGGCGGCGCGGTTAAAACACCAAGTCGATTTAGCCGGCTTAGGGCGGAATCGGCCTGGTACAGGCTGAATACCTTTTCCAGGCGCCGCACTTCCGCGATGGCGGCTTCCGCGCCTTCCCGCGCCTTGGCGGCTTCCGGGTGGTACAGGGTCAAACTGGCCCGCGCGCCCAGGGCGACCCCCCGCCACACGAAGGGGGACACGGCAGCGGCGGCGGGCAAAGCGGCCATGCCGACGGCAGCGGCGGAAATGGCAATGAACCGACGGCGGGTTGGATGAGTTGTCATGGCGCATGGGCTCCATTCTTCACGGGTGGCGCACCGGTCGAACTTTTCATCTCGACGGCGCCCAGCACCGCATCCTGGGGAATGTCTTTAAAGGCGAAGATGGTTCCGCCGTGCTCCCGGGTGAAGGCCTCGGCCGCTTGCCGGCTGCCGAAGGGGACTGTTTCCGGCGCGCCCATACCGCCCACCTTGGTGCTTCCGATGACGTAAAAAGCGTCCCGGGCTTCGACCCAGGCGCCGTTTTCCGGATGGTCCCAATCGGTTGCCCTGCCCATGTCGGTGACATAGATGGCGTCATAGTCTTTCGCCTCGTCCAACAACATGGTGTAGGCGATGGTATCGCGTACGGAAGTAAACCACAGCGCCCGATCTTGGCTCTTCAGCAGAATCTGCCCTTTCGGCCCCTTGTGTTCCATCACCGCCATGCCGCAGTAGTGACCGATGGAGTCGTAGCTGATTTTCTCCGGTGGCGGGGCTTCGGCACGTTCGTCCTCACCACAGGCTGCGAGCAAAACGGCGGCGAGGACGGCAACAGGAAGCAAGCCACGGCGCATGTCAAATATCCTTGCGTTTGAACAGGTAGCCGGTGATCACCAGGGGAACCGAGATCCAGGCGAGTTGCACCAACGCGAGCGCCAACAGAGAAATTTTGGCGTTGCCCAGCATGCCAATGCTGCCGGAAAAGGCGGCCACGTTATCAAATCCCGTGAAATTGAGCAGCCGGTAGGCATCCGTCGGGTTGGCCAGCAGAAGGGCGTGAAACAGGCCGCCCGCGACCTTTTCGCCAGCCCCGACCAAAAGCCCAAGTAACGCCATGTCGTAAACCAGCACAAAGAAAATCCACACGCCGATTGCGATTCCGGCGGCGGTTGCCCGTTCGCGCACACTGGTGCTGATTAGATAGCCGATGGCCAGGAAAACGCCGCCCAATGCGACGGACGAAGCGACCATCGAGGCAAAGGCGACCCAGGTATCGGCTGTCACCCCCTCGCCGGCGGCCACCACCCCTGCGGCGCCGTAACCGACCACGGTAGCAAAGGTGAGAATGGCCAGATGGCCGAGAAATTTCCCCGTCAGCACCTGCCAGCGCGCCACAGGGTAGGCCAACAGAAGCAACATGGTGCCCCGTTCCACCTCGCCAACGATGGAATCGAAAGACAGCATCAGGCCGATCAGCGGCAGCAGGAAGATGGACAGGCTGGACAGGCTGACGATGGTAACCAGCAACGGGCTGGCGCCCACGGCACCCGTGGGCGCGCTGCCCAAAAAAGTCAGGGTTAAAGAAAAACCCGCCAATAACAGAGTCAGGGCAACGATCCACCGGTTGCGCAGCCCGTCGCGGATTTCCTGCCCGGCGATGATCAGGGCGGCTCTCACGGCGCATCTCCGTTGCGGTAATGCCGGTACAGCTGGTCGAGGGACGGCAGGTCGATCTCAATGTCCTCTATGGTGACGCCCATGTCGGTGACCCGGCGTACCAGATTCATCTTGTTCTCGGGGGTGCACGAAAATTCCACGATGCACCCGTTGACCCGGGTCACATCGGCGCCGGGCAGACGGCTTGCGATGTCGGTGGCGGCGGCCTCACGGGTACGCAGCCGGATGCGGACCGGAATATCGGCGCCATGGCGCAGCTCCGCCAATGTCCCCGATGCCTTCAACCGTCCAGCGTTCATAATCGCGATCCGGTCCACGTGGGTTTCGAATTCGGACAGGGCGTGCGACGACATCAGCACGGTGACACCGTCGTCCCGCAGCGCCGAGATGGTGTCGTAGAACTGGCGTCGGGTCGCCGGGTCCAGGCCCGACGTCGGCTCATCCAACAGCATCAGGCGGGGGCTGCCCAACAGGGCCTGAGCCAAGCCAAGGCGCTGGCGCATGCCCTTGGAATACGTCTTGACCCGTTGCCTGGCGGCGTCGGCAAGGCCAACCTTCTCCAACAAAGTCATGTTGTCGGCCAAATCGGCGCCCTTGAGACGGGCGTAGAAATTGAGCACTTCGAGGCCGGACATGGCCTGCTGGAAGGCGACCGTTTCGGGCAGGAAGCCGAGGGCGCGTTTGGCCTCGACGCCGTCCGGGCCGGCCGGGTCCAGGCCAAGCACCCGGACCGTGCCAGTGGACGGGCGGATCAGACCCAGAAGCAGCTTCATCATAGTGGTCTTGCCGGCGCCGTTGTGACCAACCAGAGCCAACGTCTCGCCGGGCGCGACGTTCAGCACCACGTCGTCAAGGACCGTGCTGCCGTCATAGACCTTACTTGCGTGGTCGAAAATCATCACCGCGTCGGTCATGTTGGGGAATTCCGTTTTTCCGCATTGCCGGTTTGCGGGGGATGCATCAAGGGTGCGCTGTCGATGACGCCTCCGGGATGCAGGGCCGGAAACACCGACTGCGCCCAGCGCAGCACCTGCATGGATGGACTGTTGAGCAGAAGTTTCGCCGTCGGGTGAGCCCAGACCACCCGATCGACCATGTCGTTGGGGCGGTAGGCGGTATCGGCGACGCCGTCGCCGTTTAGGTCAAATGCGGGATTGTCGCTCCAATAGTTTCCGCGCCCGCCATGGGACCAGTCCAGGTCGCGGGTGCCGACGTATTTCACCTGGGTCCGGTTGGCGATGAAGGCGTTGGATGTAATCCGGTTGCGTTCTGAACCGGCGGTAAAATGGATGCCGATGGGGCAGCCCTCGAATAGGTTGTTGCGGAAGACGTTCTTATGGGAGTTATAGATGAACACGCATTTGGTCTTTCCGTTTTTCACCTGGTTATCTTCAATAACAGAGTCGTTGGCATAGTTCAGCATAATGCCGTGGTCTCTGTCGCCCAGTGACCGGTTGCCCGACACTTCAAGATTCCTGGAAAACATCAGGGCGAAGCCCGCATGGTTGCCTTCCGACAGGTTATCGGATACCCGGCTGTCGTTGGTGTACATGTAATGCACCGCGATGCGAAGGTTGCGGAACCGGTTGTTGCTGAAGATGTTGCGGCGGCTGGTGGTCGTAAAAATGCCGTCGCGTCCGTATTGAAAGTCGTTGCCTTCGACGATGGAACCCGGCGTATTCCACAGACTGACCCCGTTGCCGCGCTGGTTGACGTGGCGGGTGCGTCGTCCGATCACCGTGTTGCCCCGCATTATCGCGTCGTTCGGACCCCACAGATATACGCCGAACAGGTTGCCTTCGATCCGGTTGCCTTCGATCTGGGCCCGATCACCCGACTTGTCGACGAAGACTCCTGAATCCATGGTTGCCAAACTGCTTCCCGAGCCGGTGACCGTCAAACCCCGAAGGATCACGTCGGGGGCCGAGACACGGATGGTCGAGCCCCGTCCGCTTCCCTGGACAACGGCTCCGCTTCGGCCTTCAACAATCACGGATTTATCGATAACAACCGGGCCGGCATGAATGCCGGGTTCAAGAATAAGAGTATCGCCGGGGCGGGCCTTGGCGACGGCGTCCGCCAAGGACCCTGCGCCCGGTGATACTGTCAAGTTGGCGGCGAGCACCGCGCCGGACATGATGGCGGACACCGCGGCCAGGACGAACCCGGCCACGGTGCCACGCCAATTGCCGCGGCGCAGTCTCACTGCCATGCCGATCAGGCCTTTTCGACCAGCATGCGGCCGCGCATTTCCATGTGCAGCGCATGACAGAACCACTGGCAATAGAACCAGTGAACGCCCGGCAGATCGGCCGTGAAGGTGACGGAAGACGTCGCCTGTGGTCCGACCTCCATGCAGACGCCGTAGTTGGCGATCGTCAGGCCGTGGGTCAGGTCGTCCAGTTCGTCCATGTTGGTGACGATGATGGTTACCTCGTCGCCCTGTTTCACCTTGAACTGTTCAAGGCTGAAATTCGGAGCGATGGAGTGCATGTAGACGCGCACCTTGTTGCCGTCCCGCACCACGTTTTCTGCCGATTCCAGTTTGACGCCGTCCTTGGCGGCTAATTTCCGGGCATCTTCCCAAATTGGGTCTTTGCGGTCCCAGACCTTGCGCGGGTTGACAATAGATCGGTGGACGATGATGCAGTCGTGCGGCTCGGCGAAAGTCGGACCGTCATGCACAATCTTCATCTTGTCACCGGTGATGTCGATCAATTGCTCGTTTTCAGGTTTCAGTGGTCCGACGTTGATGAATCGGTCCTTGGAGAACTTGTTGAGAGAAACCAGCCACTTGCCGTCCGCGTCCTTGGTTTCCCCCATGGACGTGTGGTTATGGCCCGGCTGGTACTGAACGTCGACCTTGTCGAGAATCGGATTGACCTTTTTCCCGGCGTAGGCCTGGATCGCTTTTTCCATGCTCCACTTGCATACTTGGCTGTCGAGGAACAAGGTGGTGTAGCAGTTGCCCTTGTTATCGAACGCGGTATGAAGGGGACCGAGTCCAAGTTCCGGTTCGGCGACGATGGCGTCCCTGGGCTTGATCTTATCTCTGAATACATCCGGAAGTTTACGTACATCGATGACGGAAACCGTCGGCGACAGTTTGCCGTTGATGACGATGTGATGCCCGTCGGGCGATGTGTTGACGCCGTGCGGACTGTTCGGGATCGGGATATAGCGGGTGTACTTTGATCCTTTGCGGCCATCAAGTACCGGCACGTCACCTTCATAAACCTTGAAGTCCTTGGCTTTAACGCCGGCTTCGATGGCCTCGATGTCGAACACCACAGCCCAGTCGGCTTCAGCCGAGGTCATGCCGGCCAGGGTGACTGCTTCCTCGCCGTTGTAGCAACTTGCAACCGCATATTTTCCCTGATAGTCGGCATCCACGTTGTCAAGGTTGCCATTAACGATGACCTGCCAGGCAACCTTCATGGTGTCGCCGTCAATGGCGGTAAAAACTGCGTGGTATTTGGACGGATCGTCCAGATCGCGGCCGTCGTTGGGAAGGGGCACCCGGTGCTCGCCGTTGGCGAAGATGTAGCCGGTACGCGGAAACTTTTGCGGACGCAGGCCGTGGATGTCGGCGGCGTTGGGAATGGAAATTATCTTGTCGACCTTCATCACGTCACAGCGGATACGAGCCACGCGGGTATTGGCCTTGTCGTTGACGAAGATGTAACGCCCGTCATAGGTGCCGTTGGTGAAAGACATGTGAGGGTGATGGGTGTCACCATTCAAATGAATTCCGCCCTTGCCCTTAAGAAGCGCCTTCTCGTGCGGCAGCATGTTTTCGGTCAATATTTTCCGGCTTTCGTTGGTCTGACCCCAACCGGTAGCGCTGTCCCGGTTGAACACCGGAATTCGCATTAGTTCGCGCATGGACGGCACGCCGATGATGCGGACTTCGCAAGATTGGCCG
>JAOUPW010000098.1 GCA_029879665.1 Rhodospirillales bacterium
CGCTTCGCGGGCCGGATTTCGCCCGCCCTTAATCTGAAGGAAGTGGAAGAAAAAAAGCTCCTGCCACCGGCGGAACTGAAACGGCGGGAAGGGGAATTGTTGCGGGCCGCCGCAGCCAAAGGTGCGATCATGGTGGCCCTTGATGAAAAGGGACTTTCCCTCACCAGTCAGGATTTCGCCGATCGGATCGGCGGTTGGCGTGATCAGGGAACGAAAAACGTGGCCTTCTTCATCGGGGGAGCCAACGGGCTGGACGATGGGGTCCTAAAAGAGGCCGCTTTGGTGCTGTCTCTGGGGGCCATGACCTGGCCGCACCTGCTGGTGCGCGGCCTGCTTGCCGAACAGGTCTACCGGGCCCAGTGCATTCTCAGCGGTCATCCCTATCACCGGGAATAAATGTCTATAAAGTGAGAAACATCCTCTACCAAGTAACGGGCCGTTAAGTCCGAGAGGGCTATCGTAACGCCTGCGAATCAGACTTATATTGTTAAGGTCATGACCAACACAACCGCATTTTCCCAACGGCCACGCCCTGTCGTCCTGTGCATTCTCGACGGTTGGGGCGATCGCGACAACGGCGCCGACAACGCCATTTTCCAGGGCGCGACCCCGTGTTGGGACCGCTTTGTCCGTACCCTGCCCATGGCCCGGCTCAAGACCTCGGCCGAAAACGTCGGCCTGCCCGCCGGACAGATGGGAAATTCGGAAGTCGGCCATACCAATATCGGCGCCGGACGGGTGGTGATGCAGGATCTTCCCCGCATCGACGCCGCCGTTGCCGACGGAACGCTAAAAGACGCCCCGGCCCTCAAGAACCTGATCGCCAACCTCAAGAAGAGCGGCGGCGTCTGCCACGTGATGGGGTTGATGTCGCCGGGCGGCGTTCATAGCCATCAGAAACATATTTCCGAACTGGCGCGGCTGCTGTCGGAAGCCGGCGTGCCGGTCGCGGTACATGCATTCCTCGACGGCCGCGACACCCCGCCGCAAAGCGCCAAGGGTTACATGGCGGATTTTTTACGTGACATTGAGGGCTTGTCAGGCGTCGCCATCGCTACCGTCAGCGGGCGTTATTACGCCATGGACCGGGATGCGCGTTGGCAGCGGGTGGAAAAGGCCTACCGGGCCATCGCCGGCGGTCAGGGTATTGCCGCCGCCGACCCGCTGACCGCCATCGCCGCCAGTTATGCCGCCGGCGACAACGATGAATTTATGCTGCCCTCGGTGATCGGTGGCTATAGCGGCATGAAGGATGACGACGGTGTGCTCATGGCCAACTTTCGCGCCGATCGGGCGCGGGAAATTCTCACCGCATTGGCCGACCCCGGCTTCGATGCCTTTGCCACGCCGGAACGGGTCAGGCTGGCGGCGACGGCGGGCATGGTCGAATATTCCGAAGACCTGAACCGGTTCTACCCGGCGTTGTTTAGTTCCGTACCGCTTGACAACATTCTCGGCCAACGGGTCGCGGAAGCGGGATGCACCCAGTTACGCATCGCCGAGACGGAAAAATATGCCCATGTCACCTTTTTCTTCAATGGCGGCCGCGAACAGGTCTTTCCCGGCGAGGACCGCATCCTGGTGCCCTCGCCCAAGGTCGCGACCTACGATCTGAAACCGGAAATGTCGGCCATCGAAGTCACCGACCGATTGGTCGCGGCGATCGAAGGCGGTGATTACGACCTGATTATCGCCAACTACGCCAACGGCGATATGGTCGGCCACACCGGTATTCTGGATGCCGCGATCAAGGCGGCGGAAACCGTTGACGCCTGCCTGGCGCGCCTGGAATCAGCCATCGAAGTTGCCGGCGGAGTTATGCTGGTAACCGCCGATCACGGCAACTGCGAAATGATGTCGGATCCGGCCACCGGGCAGCCGCACACCGCGCACACCCTGAACCGGGTGCCCGTAGTTCTGGTCAATTCAAAATTCCAGTCGCTCCACGACGGCGTGCTCGCCGATATCGCACCGACAATCCTGCAACTGATGGACCTGCCCCAGCCCGCCGAGATGACCGGCCGGTCCCTGATCGATGGAGACGGCGTGCAAATCGCCGCCGCCCAATGACCTCAGTAGTCACCGTGCAAACAACCCGCTCCATGCTTCACGTCATTCTGCTGGCGGCGTCGGCATTCGCGCTTGCATGGCCGGGAATGGTGGGCGCGCAACAGGTCAAGCCCGATACCCGGCTGGAAAAGCTGGAACAGGAACTCGAAAAGCAACGCCTTGAACGCGAATCCCTGGAAAAGAAAGCGCAGAGCCTGAAAAAGGATATCGAAACCTATGGCAATGATCTGGTCAAGGCGGCGGCGGTAATCCAGAATTTCGAAGCCGAAATCCTCCTCATCGAGGAACGTCTGCCCGCCCTTATGAAAGAAGAGCGCGAAAAAACGCGACGCCTGAAACGGCGGCGACAACAAACAGTCCATGTCCTGCTTGCCTTGCAACGCCTGGCCCGGCACCCGCCGGAATCGATGATCGTACAGAATATGAATCCGGATGATATGGTGCGTAGCGCCATTCTGTTGCGCGCCGCCGTGCCCCGGATCGAATCCCAAGCCGAATTGCTACGCCAGGACGTGTTCGCCGTTTCTTTGTCCCGGCGCGAGATGATGGTCCAGCGCGAAGCGCTGGCGACCGCCATCCGGGGATTGAAATCGGAACGTCGGCAGCTAAAGGATTTGCTGGAGCAAAAGGCCCGGATCAGGAATGAAACCGTTGCCGCCAGCCGCCAGATACAGATGCGCGCCGACGCCATTGCCCGCGAAGCCGGCAGCCTGCGGGACCTGATGGCGCGCCTGGATGATGAAAGAAGACTGCGGGAACAAAAAACGAGAAAATCCCGGGAAGCCGCCGCGTTAAGGGCTCAGCGCAAGGCCGAGGCGACAGCGCGGGTGCGGACGACGCAAAACGTTCTCGGCGCGGGGGCGGGAAAATCCATCAGTAAGGCCCGGGGAAGGCTGCCCTTTCCCGCCGTCGGCCGGATCGTCGCCCGTTATGGCCAGTCCACTGAAACGGGCCTTACCCGCAAGGGTATCACCATTGAAACCCGCGCCAATGCTCAAGTCGTCGCCCCTTACGATGGCGAAGTTGTGTTCTCCGGTGTGTTTCGAGGATATGGGCAACTCTTGATCATCGAACACAGCGAAGGATATCATAGCCTGCTTGCGGGCATGGATATCATTGACGGTGTGATCGGCCAGATCGTGCTCGCCGGAGAACCGGTCGGGATCATGGGCAACCCGGACAAGGGCAAGCCATCTCTTTATGTTGAAATTCGCCGCAATGGTCAGCCAATAAATCCTCTTCCCTGGCTCGCGGCACTCAAAGGTAAGGTCAACGGATGAAACAGAGAACTATCATACTAACCCTGTTGGGTGGGTTTTTCAGCATTTCCCTTCTCGGACTGTCCTATTTGGACATTTCTTCGGCGACTGCCGCCGAAGCAAAAAAAGAAGAGGTAGACACCTATCGGTTGCTGAATCTTTTTGGCGACGTGTTCGAACGGGTGCGCGCCGATTATGTCGACAAACCGACGGACGAGGAATTGGTCGAGGCGGCGGTCGCCGGCATGTTGGCGTCGCTTGATCCGCATTCCAGTTATATGAACGCGAAAACTTACGAAGAGATGCAGGTTCAGACCCGGGGAAGCTTCGGCGGACTGGGAATCGAAGTGACCATGGAAAACGGTCTGGTCAAGGTGGTCTCCCCCATCGATGATACGCCCGCTTACCGCGCCGGGCTGGAACCCGGAGACTTCATCTCCCATCTCGACGGTCAGCCGGTTCTGGGGCTGACTCTTTCCAAGGCGGTGGAAAAAATGCGCGGCCCTGTCGGCGCCAAGATCAAGCTGACCATCCGCCGCGCCGGCCGCGATCCGTTCGACGTCAGTATTGTCCGGGATGTGGTCAAGATAAGGTCCGTCCGCAACCGCATGGAAGGCGATGTCGGATACATCCGAATTACCTCGTTTAGCGAGAACACCTCCGGTGGCGTTGAAAAGGCCCTGAAAGGATTTCGCGAAAAAGACGAAGACAAACTCCAGGGTATCGTCCTCGATCTGCGTAACAATCCAGGCGGTCTGCTGGATCAAGCGATCGCCGTTTCCGACCTGTTCCTGGAAAAAGGCGAAATCGTTTCCACCCGTTCGCGCAGAGCCGAAGACACCCAGCGCTACAACGCCCGGCCAGGAGATGAGGCCAAGGGCCTGCCCTTGGTGGTGCTGGTCAACGGCGGTTCGGCGTCGGCTTCCGAAATCGTTGCCGGCGCGCTTCAGGACCACCGCAGGGCGATCGTTCTCGGCACCAAGTCCTTCGGCAAGGGATCGGTGCAGACGATTGTTCCGCTTTCCGGGCATGGCGCCATGCGTCTGACTACGGCCCGGTATTACACACCGTCCGGCCGCTCGATTCAGGCGGTCGGAATCGAGCCCGACATCAAGGTTGAACAGGCGCGGATCGAAGTCGTTGAACCGGTTGATCGCCGGCGCGAAGCGGATTTGCGCGGCGCCCTTGGCCAGAAGAACGGCGAGAAGAACGGCGAGAAGAACGGCGAGAAAAACGGCGAGAAGAAAGATCCGAAAAAAGACGACGTAAATGCATCCAAGAAAAACGGCAAAGATGCAGAACAGGAAACCGGGCCGGAAAACGGGGAAGCCAAAAAAAGTCCCGCGCAGCAGGATTATCAATTGTCCAGGGCGCTTGACCTCTTGCGGGGTCTATCGCTTTTCTCGGGCAAAACCAAATCCCGTAGCGGGTAAATGGGCGGCTGAAGGGTTGAGACAGGAGCGCGCGTGAAATCCCCGTTTAAGTTGCCGGTTAACTTCGGATCGTTGGGGCCGATGGCCTTCAAGGCCCTTGGTCTGGAAAAATTAAAGCGCAAGCTTGTCCCCGGAGACGATGCCGTAGAAGACGAGGATAAGGACGCCCCCTTGCGGCGGGACTCCGGCGACGCCCGGGCCAGCGGTCCAGATGACGATCTAGGCGACGATCTCGATATTGATTCCGACGCCGAGGGCGTATTGCCGGGCCGGCGCATGCGGCTGTTGCTGATGGGCGGTGCCGTCGTCATCGGACTGTCCGTCACCGCAGGTGCGGCCTTGTTTTTCCTGAGCGGCGGGAAAACCCCCGTATCGAGAGCGGTGCCGGGGGTACCTTTCGTTCGCATGGAAGTGCCCCCCCCAAGAGTCTCTGCCGGCAGCGGGGTTCTAACGCAGGCCGCCGGCGGACCCCAAGATGCGATGCCGTCGGTGAACCGGGAGGCTTTTGAGAGCATAGCGGAAGTTCCGGTCGAGGCGCCCTTATCCGAAGCCCCGGATCCAAACCTGATTGAACAAGGGGCCCAGGGACCGCTACCGAAAGTCGCCGAAGACGGCCGCAAGCCGTGGCAGGTTTATGCGCGCCCCGCGGGCCCGGTCGATGACCGCCCGAGAATTTCCATCATCATAACCGGATTGGGCCTCAGCTACGCCGCAACGGAGGCCGCAATCACCCGCCTGCCGGGGAAAGTCACCCTTGCATTCAGCCCCTATGCCCGCCGGATTGACAACTTGATCGCCCTGGCGCGCCGTTCCGGTCATGAAGTTCTCCTTTCCCTGCCGATGGAGACAGTGAACTTTCCGATCCATGATCCCGGACCCTATGCCCTCAATTCTATTGCCGAGCCGACCGAGAACCTGCGCCGGCTGAATTTCATTCTCAGCCGTTTTTCCGGCTATGTCGGGGTCATATCCCCGGCGGCGACCCAGGTTGCGACTATTGAAGAACAGATCAAACCGGTGCTGCAATCGCTTCACGGCAGGGGGCTTATGTATGTTGACGCCACAAGCGGCAAGAACAATCTGGCGCCCAGAATCGCCGTTGATATCGGCATGCCCCGTGTTATTGGCGATATCATTCTGGATAGGGATTCATCCAGGGCCGATCTTGACCGGGAACTGGAAATCGTGGAAACCATCGTTCGCAGAAAATCCGTTGCCTTAATCATCGCAGATTCAACCCCGGCCATTCTTGATCGGCTCAATGCCTGGATCAAATCGCTGGAAGAAAAAAACCTGGCGCTGGCGCCGGTTTCCGCGATCGCCAACAAGCAGTTTCTTGAATGACCGTGAGCGGAACTGAAGCTCTTCCCTACCGCCCTTGCGTCGGAGCCCTGATCGTCAATCGCCAGGGATTGGTGTTCATGGCTCGGCGATACGGCTTGCCCTCACCGGATTTGGGATGGCAGATGCCCCAGGGCGGTATTGACGATGGCGAGGCGCCGCTTCAGGCGGTGAGGCGCGAAGTTGCCGAAGAAACGGGAATCGTCAGCCTGGATCTGATCGGTGAAAGTTCGGGCACCTATCGCTATGATCTTCCCGATGATCTCGTCGGCACGGCTCTGGGGGGGCACTTCCAGGGTCAGGATATGAAGTGGTTTGTTTTTCGGTTCATCGGCGGTGAAGATGAAATCGACCTCAACCGGGAGGATCCGCCGGAATTCGAAGACTGGAAATGGGTTCCCGTCGATCAGGCCGCGAACATGATTGTGCCTTTTAAACGAAGACTGTATGAACAAGTCGTATCCGAACTGGGGCATCATGCCGTCCCGCTCACATGATTTTTCCCGGGTGGTTCAGCCATGATGTATTTTGAAGTCGTCGTCGGATTTGTTCTTTTGCTGGGCGGGGCGGAATTCTTGGTGCGCGGCGCCGTGGTCCTTGCAAAGAAGCTGGGAATATCCTCCCTGGTGATCGGCATGACCGTGGTCGCGATCGGTACCTCGGCACCGGAACTGGTGGTTAGTCTTAATGCCGCTCTCGAAGGTGTTCCGGGTATTGCCATCGGCAATGTCGTCGGCAGTAATATCGCCAATGTGCTGCTGATCCTGGGTGTTGCCGGCTTGGTCTCGCCGATACCGAAACGTCCCCACGCCCACCTTCACGACGGTTCCATTC
>JAOUPW010000099.1 GCA_029879665.1 Rhodospirillales bacterium
GAAGGCCAAGGTCGGGCCCAATCTCTGGGACATCGTCGGCCGGGCCAAAGCCGCCGCCCCCGGGTTCAAGTATTCCAATGCGCTCAAGGACCTCGGCGGCAACTGGACCTATCAAGACCTGGACCACCTTCTGACCAAACCCAAGGATTTCGCCCCCGGCAACAAGATGACCTTCCCCGGCCTGAATAAAGCCGAAGACCGCGCCGCCATCATCGCCTATCTGCGTTCCCTGAGCACCGCCCCCAAACCCCTTCCCAAATCCGGTCAATGACTACGGGCGGTCCCACTGCGGACGAACTTGCGCCCTTTCTCGACCTTGCCGAACGGATGGCCGACGCCGCGGCGCCGGTGGTGATGAAACATTTCCGTAGCGCCATGGCCGTGGACAGCAAAGCCGACCTGAGCCCGGTCACCCTCGCCGACAAGGAAGCGGAAGACGTAATGCGGCAAATGATCCTGTCGGCGTGGCCCGATCACGGCATCATTGGTGAGGAACGGGGCAAGATTAATGCGGAGGCTGAATTCGTCTGGGTTCTCGATCCCATCGACGGCACCCAATCTTTCGCCACCGGCAAGCCGCTGTTCGGCATCCTGATTGCGCTGCTTTACAAAGGCCGCCCGGTGATCGGGGTCATGGATCATCCGGCCCTGAAGGAACGCTGGAGCGGCTGCGACGGGCGGCCGACGACGCTCAACGGCGCGGCGGCTCACGTCCGGCCCGGCGCCGCCCTGGATCAGGCGTGGCTGTACGCCACTTCGCCGCAAATGTTCCCGGAGGACGATTTCGCGGCCTTCGAGCGGTTGCGCAAGAAATCCCGGCGCGCCATTTACGGCGCCGAATGCTACGCCTACGGATTGCTCGCCAGCGGCCATATCGATCTGGTTTGCGAATCGACAATGCAACCTTACGATTATTGCGCCCTGATCCCGGTGGTGACCGGCGCCGGTGGCATGATCACCGACTGGCGGGGCGAGGCCCTGACGTTGAAATCCGACGGCCGGGTGCTGGCCTCGGGCGATGCGCGCATTCACGAACAGGCGATCAAGACCCTCACAACCTAAATATACCTTGAAATCCGTGGCTTGATCTCCTTTATGAAAGGGGTCATGACCAAAGCAATCGTTCATCCCCCGGGGCCGGAAACAATCGGGGATGAACTGACTCCGCAGGATCAGGGGGAGTCTCCAGCGCAAGACCTGCCCTTGGCGGACAGCAGCCAATCCGGGAAAAAACATCCCGCCGATCCCGGCTGTGCCGTTCCGAAATCCCCTTATCTCGACCTGATCTCCAATCTGGTCTGTTTTTGCCGAGGCGAAACCGTCACCTACGTCAATCCCGCCGGGATCCGCATGTTGAATGCCGTGATGAGCGAAAATGTCATTGGCCGACCGTTTTCCGATTTCGTCGCCCCCGACTTCGGCGACCTGATGGCCTTGGGCCTGGAAACCTTTGCCCGTGAGGAAATCGGAACCCCATTGAAGCTGGCGCAACTGACCGGCACCCTTGTTGAAGTCAATATGGTGGTTACCGCGCTGCAGGATGAGAACGGGCCTGACTTCATGATTGAGTGCCGGGACGTTTCTGAATTGCTTAAAATTGCCGAATCGAACCGGATCCGCGAACAGCGGATCAAGAACATTCTCAACACCGTCGGCGAAGCCGTCGTCACCATCGACACGCTGGGAACGATTAAATCGGCAAATCCGGCGGCGGAAAATATTTTCGGCTACAGCCGCCAGGAACTTATGGGACGCAACGTCAATATCCTGATGCCGGAGCCCTATCACAGCGAACACGACGGTTACCTGTTCCATTATCTGTCCACCGGAGAAAAGAAAGTCATGGGACAGGTTCGGGAACTGCAGGGCCGACGCAAGGACGGTTCCGTCTTTCCCATTGAACTGGCGGTTTCTGAATTGCGCGAAAAAAACGGCAGCTCATTTACCGGCGTGGTTCGAGATATTACCGCGCGCAAACTGTCCGAAGAACGAATCAAGTTTCTTGCCCACCACGACCCGCTCACCGGGTTGCCCAACCGCAACCTGTTCGATGACCGGCTGCAACATGCCCTGACCCGGGCCCATCGGGAAAACGCCATTGCCGCCCTGATGTTTATCGACCTCGATCATTTCAAACCCATCAACGACAATCTTGGTCACGAAGCCGGGGATTTCGTCCTCAAAGGTGTGGCGGGTCGGCTCATCGAATGCGTTCGGAACTCCGATACGGTGGCCCGCCTGGGTGGCGACGAATTCGTCGTTATTCTTGAAAACCTTGCCGAGTCCGGCGATGCGGGCCGCATTGCGGCTTCAATCATCAAATCCCTGACCCTCCCCTTTCAGGCGGCGGGCGGGGAATGCGCCGTCGGCGCTTCCATCGGGATCAGCCTGTTTCCCTTCGACGGCGAAGACGCGGAGTCCCTGATCAAAAGCGCCGATAGCGCCATGTACAAGGTCAAGGAACAGGGCCGCAACAACTTCATGTATTATCAATCCTGACCCTTCACCGGGACTTGATCGGGCAAGGACGCACCTGCCCCTTGTCCAAGCGGCCAAGTCCCGCCACAATCCCTAAATTGGCCCCAAATTGGACCATAATCAGGTAAAGCAACACCTTTTAAGGGATTGAGAGTTTTCATGCGCTTCCTTGCCGTCCTGCTCACCGTTCTGATCGTGACCGGCGCGGTCATGAGCCCCCCTGCGGCGGCCCGGAATGCTTCACCCCAGAACCCCGGCCCCCGTCACGCCATCGCCATGCACGGCGAGCCAAAATACGGGCCCGGCTTCAAACATTTCGAGTACATCAATCCCAACGCCCCCAAGGGCGGCGAAGCGCGCCTTGCCTCGCAAGGGGGATATGACAGCTTCAACGGGTTCATTTCCAAGGGCGAAGCCGCCGATGGCATCGGCGGCATCTACGACACCCTGATGGCGGCCAGCGCCGACGAGCCTTTTTCCCAATACGGTCTGTTGGCCGAAACCGTGGAAACCCCCGAAGACCGCTCCTGGGTCAAATTCACCCTGCGCCGGGATGCCCGCTGGCACGACGGCGAACCGATCACCGCCGATGACGTGATCTGGACCTTCAACATTCTGCTCGCAAAAGGGGCGCCCTTTTACCGGTTTTACTACGGCAGCGTGGCCAAAGCGGAAAAGCTGGACGGGCGCACCGTCAAGTTCACCTTCAAGGCGGGCGAAAACCGGGAACTGCCCCTGATCATCGGCCAGCTGGCGGTGCTGCCGAAACATTACTGGGAAGCCCGTGATTTTTCCAAGACCACCCTGGAACCGCCGCTGGGCAGCGGTCCCTACCGGGTCAAGGAATTCGAGGCCAACCGGTATGTCGCCTATGAACGGGTCACGGATTATTGGGGCAAGAATCTGCCGGTCAACATCGGCCGCAATAATTTCGATGTGATCCGGTATGACTATTACCGCAACGCCTCGGTCGCGGTCGAAGCCTTCAAAGCCGGTGCTTTCGATTTCCGCGCCGAAAATTCGTCGAAAATCTGGGCCACTTCCTACGATATCCCGGAGGCTGAAAAAGGATTTTTGACAAAACTGGAATCCCCCCATCAGCGCACGGCGGGAATGCAGGGATTCGTCTTCAACACCCGCCGGGATCTGTTCAAGGATGCAAGGGTGCGCCAGGCGTTGGCCTACGCTTTCGATTTCGAATGGTCGAACCGCAACCTGTTCTACGGCCAGTACACCCGGACGCGCAGTTATTTCGACAATTCCGAACTGGCCGCGCGCGGATTGCCGTCGAAGGAAGAACTGGAGATTCTTGAACCCTATCGCGGTAAAATTCCCGATGAGGTTTTCACCCGGGAATACACCCCCCCCCGCGACCCAGGGCGACGGGCGCATTCGTTCAAATTTGAAAATCGGCGACAGGATTCTCAAGGACGCCGGCTGGGTGATCAAGGACCGGGTCCGCGTCAACGCCAAGACCGGGCAGCAGATGACTTTCGAAATACTGCTGGTCAGTCCGTTGTTCGAACGCATCGTCCTGCCCTTTACCAAGGGGCTGGAACGGCTCGGCATCAAGGCAACCGTGCGCACGGTGGACACCTCGCAATACATCCGCCGCCTGGAAACATTCGATTTCGATATGATCGTTTTCACCTGGGGCCAGTCGCTCTCGCCGGGCAACGAACAGCGGGGGTTTTGGGGGTCGCAAGCGGCAAGCCAGAACGGCAGCCGCAATTTCATCGGCATCTCCGATCCGGTGATCGACCAATTGATCGAGTTGCTGATCGCGGCGCCCGACCGCAAGGGCCTGATTGCCCGCACCCGGGCGCTGGACCGGGTTCTGCAATGGGGCCATTACCTTATCCCCCACTGGCACACCGCCGTTGACCGGCTGGTCTTCTGGGACAAGTTCGGCCGCCCCGAAGTCACGCCCATGCAGGGGGCCCAGTTCGACACCTGGTGGGTGGTTGGAGCGAAGGCCGACGTCGTCGAAAAAGTGAAACCGGGACTGAAACCGAAATGACCGGGCGCCCATGCTAGCCTATTCCCTCCGCCGCCTGCTGCTGATCGTCCCGACCCTGTTCGGGATCATGGTCATCAACTTCTTTATCGTGCAATTAGCGCCGGGCGGACCGGTTGAACAGGCGATTGCTGAAATCCAAGGATTATCCGCATCCGGCACCACATCGCGCATCACCGGCCAGGGCGGCGCCGAGGTCGGCGGCACGGCGGGCCGTTCATTGTCCGCGACCGATACGGTGACCAGCAAGTACCGGGGCGCCCGGGGCCTAGATCCCGACATCATCAAGCGCATCGAAAAACAGTTCGGTTTCGACAAACCGGCTCACGAACGCTTTGTCCTGATGATCAAGAACTACATCTTTTTCGATTTCGGCGACAGTTACTTCCGCGACCAGGGCGTGATCCAACTGGTGATCGACAAGATGCCGGTGTCCATTTCGCTCGGGCTCTGGACCATGCTGCTGGTCTACATGATCTCGATCCCGCTGGGCATCGCCAAGGCGGTGCGCGACGGTACCCGGTTCGATGTCTGGACCTCGGGCGTGGTGATTGTCGGCAATGCTATCCCCAGTTTCCTGTTCGCCATCCTACTCATCATCCTGTTCGCGGGCGGGCGCTATTTCGACTGGTTCCCGTTGCGCGGCATTATTTCCGACAACTTCGCCGAACTTTCCACCTGGGGAAAAGCCACCGATTACATCTGGCACATGACCCTGCCGATCCTCTCCATGGTCATCGGCGGCTTCGCCGGGTTGACCATGCTGACCAAGAATTCGTTTCTTGAAGAAATCAACAAGCAATACGTGATCACCGCCCGATCCAAGGGCCTGACGGAAAACCGCGTGCTCTACGGCCATGTATTTCGCAACGCCATGCTGATCGTGATCGCCGGTTTTCCCAGCGCCTTCGTCGGCATCCTGTTCACCGGCGCATTGTTCACCGAAATCATCTTTTCGCTGGACGGCCTCGGGCTACTGGGGTTTGAAGCCGCCATCAAACGCGACTATCCGGTGATGTTCGGCACCCTTTACGTCTTCACGCTGATGGGCCTGATCCTCAACCTGATCGGCGATCTCACCTATCATTTCGTCGATCCGCGCATCGATTTCGAATCGCGGGAGGACTGAGCCATGCCCGAACATCACAGCGACAGGTTCCTCGGATTCCGCATCACCCCCCTGACCCGGCGGAGGCTCGCCAACTTCCGCGCCAACAAGCGCGGCTTCTGGTCGCTGTGGATTTTCCTGACGCTGTTCTTGCTCAGCCTGTTCGCCGAGCTGATCGCCAACGACAAGCCGATTCTGGTGCGCTTCGAAGGCCAGTTCTATACCCCCTTTCTGAAGGCCTACCCGGAAACCGATTTTGGCGGCTTCCTTGAAACCGAAACCGAATACGCCGACCCGGAAGTGCGCGAAATGATCGAGCAAAAGGGGTGGATCCTGTGGCCGCTGATCCATTTCAGTTATGACACGGTCAATTACGAGCTGACCGTGCCGGCGCCGGCGCCGCCGTCGGGCCTCAACTGGCTGGGCACCGACGATCAGGGCCGCGACGTGGTTGCGCGGCTGATCTACGGCTTCCGCATTTCCGTCCTGTTCGGCCTGATTCTGACCCTGATCAGTTCCGTTGTCGGCGTTGCCGCCGGCGCCGTGCAGGGTTTTTTCGGCGGCAAGACCGATCTGATCTTTCAGCGTTTCATCGAAATTTGGTCGGGCATGCCGCAATTGTATCTGCTGATCATCCTCACCAGCATCGTCGCCCCTTCCTTCTGGCTGCTGCTGGGTATTCTGCTGCTTTTTTCCTGGATGTCCCTGGTCGGCGTGGTGCGGGCCGAATTCCTGCGCGCGCGCAATTTCGATTACGTGCGCGCTGCGCGCGCCCTGGGCGTCGGTAACACCGTCATCATGTTCAAGCACATCTTGCCGAATGCCATGGTCGCGACACTGACCTTCATGCCCTTCATCCTGTCTGGCGCGGTGACCGCGCTGACCTCGCTCGACTTTCTCGGGCTCGGCCTGCCGCCGGGCTCGGCGTCGCTGGGCGAGGTGCTCAACCAGGGCAAGGACAACCTGCATGCGCCGTGGCTGGGCCTGACCGCCTTTTTCGTCCTCGCCGTCATGTTGAGCCTCCTTATTTTTATCGGCGAAGGGGTGCGCGACGCTTTTGATCCAAGGAAGACCTTCCGATGAGCGCCCTTCTCTCCATCAAGGATCTGCATGTCTCTTTCGGCCGCGGCGAACGCGAGGTGAAGGCGGTCACCGGCGTCTCCCTGAGCATCGACCGGGGCGAGACCGTGGCCCTGGTCGGCGAGAGCGGATCGGGAAAATCGGTGACCGCCCTTTCCATCCTGCAACTGCTGCCC